>NZ_JAYGHM010000024.1:972-96290 GCF_034931125.1 Rivularia sp. UHCC 0363
CTTCAACTGCCAGAATTATTACCAGAGGCACTGGCTGCTGCTAGGGAGATTCAGGATGAGTCTTATCGCGCCTATGTCCTAAGTATTTTGGCTCTTCAACTGCCAGAATTGTTACCAGAGGCACTGGCTGCTGCTAGGGAAATTCAGGCTGAGTCTTATCGCGACGATGCCCTAAGTCGTTTGGCTGATAAACTTTCACAAATACAAAAAAATCAACTTTTTTCTTACTGGAAAGATACTCTTCACATCTTATCTGTTAACACTCGCCGTAACTTACTCGATGATATAAATGCATTAACTCCTGTGATATCTGCTTTAGGTGGTGAGCAAGCAGTAAAAGATATAGCTTATGCCATCCAAGATGTGTCACGGTGGTGGGGCTAATGAGAAAATGTTTTGGATGACTTAAATAATTATTCCGTTATATAGCGATTAAATTGATATACCCAAAACTCCTACACAAAACTTAATTAATATAGGTAAAGTAAGAAATGGTTAAGAATACGTTTCTTACTGGTGCAGTAGAAAGTCCAGCGCGTGGGGCTTCTAATCACCATCACCGATTTCCCCGGTTGCGCGGCATCACTTCAATCCGGCACCTTGTAGAGCTACGATTTTAGCAGCGATCGCTTGCTTTATTCTTGATTTGTATGTCTGAGCCTAATCCCTATTTCAGCGATCGCATCAATCCATATTACAATCCTAAAAGCCCATAACCTTGCTCAAAGATGACCTTTACCCATTCGCTTTATCCCCCGGATTGGACGGACATCGCCACATCGATTAAAAGTTCCGCAAGATGGCGGTGTCAGAAGTGCGGTTTGCAATGCATACGCCCCGGTGAAGACACATCCAAACTTACCCGCTCAGAACGGATGAAACGTACTCTCCAAACTCATCACTGGGATAGAAACCCATCAAATAATTCCAAAAGTAACCTTGCAGCGCTTTGTAGTGGCTGTCACCTTTTATACCATAGAGGTAGTAAATCTAACGTTTCGCCCGGTCAGTTGTCTTTGTGGTAAACCAGCTTCTAAAACCGATAATTATAACGATTGGTACTACCTTGTGTTTGAATAAGGGTATAGGTATTAGTTAAAGTCAGTTTGGCATAAATTTCATCGGTTTCGCTGATGATATAAGAACCTTCTCTAGTACCACGGTCTTCGTTTAACACATCAAAACCAACATTCCTTTCAAAACGAAACGGTACTGGATTACCCGACACCATGCTACGGTTGATTCGCATAGAACCCACACGGATTAAAAAATCATCATGGCTTGGTGCTTGACGTAAAATTGGGTCGGGATATAGCCCAGGCTGCTCAATTAAAATTTGGTCGGCTCCCCATAATTCGCAGACCAAAGTAAATTCTAATCCTTCACCAATTTCGTTTAATTCGTAATCGGTAAAAATGATATCTCCTTCAATTACGCAACGCGCCACGCGGGTTGTTGTGTCCGGATTTATTTGCAAACTGCGACGATTGATATAAGCCATAATTTAATGTATAGTATTAATTAATACTTAATCCTCACTACATTTCCAAGCTTGGTGATTTCGGAATAAAAAATTATTATCTCTTCACAACCCATTCCCTACCCGCAGCCTCCGCCGCATCTGCCGTGTAATAAATTTTTCTCTCCCCATATACCGAACCATTGCAGCTTATCACTCGAAACTGCCAACATTGTGATTGGGTGTAGAAAACAAGCAAAGTACAATTATTGATTCCGAGTACTGTGTGGATAACTGTTTTGGTCATCAGAAAAGATAGAGTATTACTTTTTACCCGAAATTATACAGCTACTTTTATATGCCAAAAGCCCAGTCGCAATTAGAGAGCGATCGCATTATCCCGACATCTCAGTGTTAGGTGTGCGATACTACGTTGCGCCAAGGGTGCGATTGGGAAGCCCACGCCCTTTCGGGCGATCGCCCCATCTATTACCAACTGCGAAGCGATACGCCCACATTTTTACACCTTGCGGTATCGCGCCCAACGTGAAATATTGAAACATTCATCAAACTTAGCACAGAGTTTGCTGGGGCTGGAAAATCCCACTTTAAGTGACCATTCCTCGCTTCGTGCTAAGAATGCATTCAAATCTTGCTGCACTTTATTTAGTTCTACTTCAAACTTTGATTGCTCAAAGTCTATACTAAATGCCTCATTTCCCTCATCCGACCATACCCGAACCAAACCCTTCACCTTTTCAACCCAAGGATTTGGATCGTGTCCGAGCCAAGGCGATGTACCTTTCTTCATAAATATCAGCCACTCTCGCCACCCTTCTAGTCCGCAGCAGCAACTTGGGCTAATTACTTTATCAGTAGTATTCTTAGCCTGGATACCTCCGGGTAAAACCAAACTTGGAGCTTGAATAACTCGCTGTAACACGTTGTTCGCGTCACCCTCGCTCGAAATATTGTTGTAATCGACTAGTTGAGCAAAAACTAAACCAATTTCTTGGTCTGTCATCTTGCCATGCAGTCGAATGAACGTAAATGGTTTGTAGTCTGCGATCGCCCACGGATATAATGGTTTGTTTTCATAGTATGGGGCTTCTACTACAGCTTGAAGATGGGGATTGGTATTCATATGCACACCCACTTTTTTGCTTGGGATACAACTACTTTTCTATGCCAAAAGCCCGGTCAATTGCGACTGGGCTTTTAAGTTGGGGTAAGTCCCCGTGGCTAATTATAGAAGTTATTTATAATCTGTTGTTCTAGCGATTACTACTACGTCTAATTAAGCGATTTCGGAAATAATAAATATCTAATCAAACTTCACCCCAAAATTAACGCCTAGTACGGATTCTATCCTTTCTAGGGTTTCAATCGGTAAAGCTTTAGTTTCTTCGGCTTCAATTCTGTACCAGTTCATCGTCGTCATCGGTATCTGACGGCAAATCTCTGCTAACGAACGACTATCGGCTTCCCGCGCTTGACGAATACGCGAGCCTAGCTCCGGAACATCTATTTCCAATACTTTTTTAACTTTCATTAACATTTTTACAACTGTTATACCCTCCCTTGTTCTAAATCATCACGTTACACTTGATAAATACTAAAGCGTAACGTTACACTTTATGGGTAAACATTCAGAAATAAATTTTGTAATGAAAAAGCCAGATATTCATACCGAAATCAACGAGTGTGCATCGGCGCGATCGCTGGCAGTAAATCCAAAAAATCTTGTGTATAAAAGGTTTGCACGGTTGTTGTTAATGCAACCAGCTTTTTATACCTTCATTTGGGCTGTTCAAACTGTCACTTCTGCACTCGGTTGCAGAGTTGCCAAAATTCTCTCAAAACCAGAAATATTGATGCTGCGTTGGTTGGGTTGCAGTGCAGGGGTAAAGCGTGCGTATTAACGGCAGTGCAGTTGGTTGTCACTAAAGGTCAAATATGAACAACATCAGCGCAAAAGTTTACTTTGAAATTCACTATGAAAGTACGGTTAGCGACAGGACTTGGTATCGCATCAAGCGCGTGATTCGCGAAAGCGGACTGGAGATAAACCGGGAAAATTTACAACTGATAGCTGATTTAAAAAGGAGGAATGAATATACAAAACTTTCTTTGAGGCAAGTCCTGTACTGTTACCAGCAGGCTCAAGATTTAAGTAAAAAACGAGTAACGATTAAAGGAGATGTAGTTTATCGGGAACTGCAAAAACTTTGTAATTACAAAGCGCATCGCACAACTGTGATCAGATGGTTTCAAACAGTGCCGCGTAACCAAGGAAAATACTTCGATCGCAACAGAAATTACAAAGCAGAGGAATTGGTACAAGTGTTTGCTGCTGCTTGTATATACGCTCAAAAGCAAACAGCTAATAAATTACATACATCAAGGAGTCATTAATCGTGAAACGCAGTCATGTTGAAAATATCCGCAAAGCTGTAAAGAAAGTTGGAGACTATAAACCAACAGCAGAACAAATTAGAACCGCGATTTTAAAAGTATGTCCGGATGGGGAGGTTAATCAAAATAAGCAATCAATTGTGGAAGAAGTAATTAGTTTAATTGAATCATCTTCTCAAATCCAAACTAGTAAAGAATTGGTTGAAGTCGATGATAGACATGAGTTAGAATCCTCCAACAATAGCGATATACCAGAAGAAACAACTCTTACAGTTGCTCAACAGCGCAAACTAGTAGCTTCAGTTGCCTCCCAGCTTGAGGTAACGCTATCCGAATCAGAAATCGTACAAGTATCCCAAAGCTTAAACAATCAAATAGAAACCCGCAGCGAATTTATTGCAGAAATTAGCAGTGCAATTCGCAGCTTTATTGATACCAAAGCCAATTCTCAAAAGCAAGAAATCAACAATTTTGTTGAAGACACAATTGATTATGCTGCTAGTAAATTTAATGATAACGACCGACGATTAAAAGAAGGATTGCAAGAAATTAATAACTTTTTTCGTTCCGACTCAGCAAGGATTAAACAGCTATCAAAATCAATTGCGATCGCATTCAAATAAAGTTATATCTGGTTTATACCTGCTAGTAACCGGATTATTTTTGCTACCTCTAATAATTCAATTGCTAACTAGTTTTAAACCATTAACACCTCGCCAGCAGCGACAAAGATTAATTGAATCGGGAAACATTTGTTACTTGAAATGTAAAGATTGAAAAGGGATATCGCTATGTATAAATCAATAGAAACGCATTGGACTATGGTGGGTAATCTACCCATCCCTAAACCATACCGACAACATATGTTTATGGGGGAATGGTTTGATGCCGAACCTATAGGAATTGACCCTTTAACGCTAGAAAAAATTTATTTTGGTGATGGATTTGAATTAGCTTGCACTTTAAAAGACAAGCCAGACTTAGAGTTTGATATTCCTTTTTAAAACCTTAGTCTTCATCTAATAATTAAAAGTTTGACAGGAATAGTAACGATTACTCTCTTTAAGGAGCTAAAACGATGAAAAACGCTAAGTATGTACGCGACCATGTTTCAACTTACGGTAAATCAATCAAAAAAGTTACAGACAAAAAGTTTGGCATCAACAACCGTTTAATTCTGCGTGCCGTCAATGGGGACGAAAAAGCCCTCAAAGAAATCGGCGATAAGGGAAAGCTCGGCGAACGATTAGCTTTATCAATGCCGCTGATCCGAGAAAACCTCAAAGCCTACATCGAAGGAACTACTGAGTATAACACCGCACTAGCCGACATTTATAAATCTGGTGCCAAAGGCGCGATCGCAATCGACAAAGCCGGAAGCGATATGACTTTAGAAAATACTCGTCATGAGAATTTGATGGAGGAATATAAGAGTAAATTATTTGCTCAACTAGAAGCTGAGAGTCAGCGTCATGATGATGCGCTCGATGTAATTAAACTACAAGCTTGGATTGATGCTCAAATGGCTGAAGTGAACGCCAAAGCTAACCTTGAATCAATTTCTAATAAACCATTTTTAGCTCAAATGAAAGCTGATGCAGATTATGAAAATAAGAAGATAAAACATCTACTAGAAAATGGTTCGGATAGTGACCTTAGTTTAATTCCAAGAAAGCATTTCTCAACTTCACCTGTTGTGCGTTTTTGGAATTATATCAGAGAGATTTTTAGTTAGCTAAATGCCTCCAGTAATTATCTGGGGGCTTCTATTACCATTTTGGAACGCTGTTATGTTACAAGAATTTGAAGTAGAAGAAACTGAGAACCAATCTAATTACCCAACAGTTGAAGACACCGCATTTACCCCCGACGAACAAGAGGCTATTAAAAACTATAAGGACAATCTAAGTAAAAAGTTAGATAAAAATAGGAGCGTATTGAAAGGTTTAGAAACTGCGCTATGGGGTATTAGTTCATATTCGCTATCAAGATGGCTAATTTTAACCAGCGGTACTCAAGGAATTAGTCTTGCGATCGCATCTGCCTTCCTAATCAATAATATTGTCAATCGCGATTGCTTGGATAGTTTTAGGTTCGATAGGAAAGATGGTCAAAATGATATTGAAGGTATGGGTAAATTAATCAAATTCGGATTTTCTACTTTGGTAACGGCTTTTGTAATTTGGTCGGCTGTCGGTGACTTTCTGCACCTTGTTAACAATTCCAAAGATACCTACGACCAACTTGACCGTACTGTAGAAGATTTTAATAGACTACCCTCAGAGCAGCAAAATAAGATTGCGATCGCAGGTGGCTTGATTATTATTGCTGGATTTTACGTTGTCATTGATTCTTCCAGGAGAAGATGAAAATTCCATTGAAGGGGTTAACAGTTTTGTGCGCTGCTATTAGTTTATGTAGCGCCTATTATTTACCATCATCTCAAAGACCGTTTGATTTAATAGGCGTAAAATTTTGTCCCCAAACCGCTAATATGAATGGAACTAATGCTGCTTTATCACAACGAGAACTAGATAAAAAGTATTGCTCTTACGAACACAAATTACTAAAAGAAGTATGGGAGCGCAAGCAGTTTGAAGCGTCGCAACCCCTGCCAGAATCCAGTTTTATTATTAGAAATATACCGAGTGCCAAATCAGATCGTATATGGTATTTGGTAAGTCCTGTTGCTATGGGAATTGCTTATTTAAGCTATGCCAAAAAGTGCGAAGACGCGGAAAATAGCGCTCATTTAGAACTAGAAAGATTTAAAAGTACTATCAAACTTTATGGCATTAATTGTAGAGAAGAGCGTGAATTTAAAGTTCAAGCTGTTAAAACTGGGTGGGATAAGCAGCGGGTAAAGTTTGGTTTTATCTCGGTTGAAGCAATTCAAGATAAGTTACGCCGTCAAACAGAAATACAAGATAAAACTCACGCTTCTACTTTAAAGCAGTTTACCACTGCCGATTCCGAGATGGATAAAAAAATTGCTGAGAATTTAAGAGATAAGCATAAAGCGGATAAGGAATCCCACGAAATACGCGCTCTTGTGAATCGGAACCAAAGCGCGATGGTCGGAGACCGCTCCTTAAGGAGCATCGCACAGGATACCGAGAAGAAAGCCGAATTGTTGCAAACTCTCAAAAACTATGAGGGCGGCTGGCTGCACGATATGGTCATCGGTAGGATGCCAATTGTAATTTATGGTAAACAAGGAGCGTATAAATCATATACTGCGGCTTGCTTGGCTTTACTCAAGGCTTATTTCCAAAATGCAAAATTGGTAAGTATCTGCGACCCCCACGCCCATCAAAACCAGGATGAATCCTGGCGCTATTTAATACCAATGGAACCGGAAGTATACGGCGCTCATGAAGATTGGGAAGAATATGCTCAAGGAATAAACGATGCGTTCGATAGATGGAGCGATCGCACTCTTAAAGATAGTCCAATTATTTCTATTTGGGACGAGTTGACAACGATGGGGGTAAAGCTGCCAGGGCTTGCACCCGAACTGATGCCCAAGATTATCTCGGCTCCCAGGAAAGCTAATGATAATACTATCTGTATTACTCATAGTCTCACCAATGCGGGATTGGGGGGAGTTGCGGGGATGTCGGAAGCCATCAAGGAAGGAACGCTGCGACTCAAATTAAAGGCAAATGCGTTGCAGCAGCCGTTATTTAAAGGCGTGTTGAGTGGGTGGGTGGACGGGGAGGGTTCGGAAATTGATGAACTACCCGTAACGTTACCGGAGTGGTTCAGGGATGCAGAAATTTATCAATTACTGTATTAAGGATTAAATTATGAAAATAAAAAAGTCAGATATCGTTGAAATTTTTACAATGTCCTGCGGCTTTAGTGGGGCGATCGCAGTCATCGTTGGTGCTACTGTCAGTGTATCTGGATTTTTAGGAATGGGTACGATTTATTTGGGTAAAGTCCTCAATGCTCAACGTCCTACTTTACGGCAGATGATACTGTACGGCAGCATTTCAACAGGTGCGGGGTTGTTTACGACGGGATTAGCGATGGGTGTTGCTAAAACGGTTGGGGAAAGTTTGGCAGACGAACCAGTATTTACCGACGATGAAATTGCATATTTTAAGAAAATCAAACCTTGTAAAGAGTGCAAATATTTCCACGGAGTTAACTATAACAGCGTTGATTTAATTTGTGCAATTCATCCATATGGAGTTGACACAGATACTTGCCCCGATTGGGAATCAAGATAAAAGATGCGAGCATCAAATACTACTTTCCAAAATCCACCTTTTTTATGCGGTAGTAATAAAGCATTTTATGAAATTAATCGACTTAGCAAGGTTTAGAGAATTAAGGCTATTCGAGGCATTTGCTAAAACTGGCGTAGTATTAACAGCAATTGGTGCTATCTTGCTTGGTTCATCCTTTGCCGTTGCGCGTAATTATCTAGAACAGCAAGAAGATGTCCCAGTGATTGTTAAAAAGACTATAATCTTGGGCATTGGAACGATAACAGGAAGCTCAATTTTTGCGATCGCCGCTGCAATAGAAGACGACCGCCGCTGCGAACTTAGAGTAATTGCTCCGGAGCGGAAGTTATTACCTGTTACGTGTAGAAATTGCAAATATTTTAATAATGATTACATCTTGCAATGCGCTGTAAATCCGTTAATTGCTGGCACACAAGCAGCGTTGGACTGTAAAGATTTTGATTCTTATAAATAAGGGCAATATGGTTAAACGTTGCTCAAGCTTATTTTTAAAGTGTTACCTGATAATTTAGTTTCTAATATTAATCAGTTAAGTTTGGAGGAATTAGATAAACGTGGCTGGATTATTTGGGCGGATGATTATGACAAGAATTAACTTTTAATAAAATACGGAGAATAACAAAACATGGATACACCCGAAGATTTTCAATTTTTAACTGCATCTGTAGTCCAACAGCATAACCCCTATCAAGAAGGAGAGTACTTAGTAATTAAAACGTATCCCAGAGAAAAACGTCTATGTTGCGTACATAGAAGCTTTGACTACTCTATAGCTCGTAACAAAAGAGACTTAGAGAATCTAGCTCATGATTATTCTTCTTTTGGATTAAGAGTGTTTCACCAAGGAAAGCTTTATCAAGTGATAAATAGCGGGGAGCCTGGAATAATTTCTAAACAGCAAGACTGGAAAATTCACCCTGATTATGAAGACGCGCATTACGACCAAAACGCTGAAGGTGAAATCATTGTCTGTGATTGTAGCTATCCTTATTTCTCAGCTTTGGTGTCATATTCGAGTTTATGTAATGAGCCTATTGCAGAATCTCAACCCTTAACCTGTTTGGTCGATGATGAAGGTAGAGAAATTGATAATTGTCCTAACTGTGGTGGTCGATTAATTATTGATTATGAAGATGAGGAGGATTGGGAAGAAGATTATATACCAACAGCTTGTGAAGGTTGTTCTAACTACCACGGTCAATTTTACAACCGTAATTTACTTGTTTGCGCGATTCATCCGCATGGCTTTGATAGCAAATCTTGTCCGGATTTTACAAGCTAGGTAAACTCATCAAATAAACGCGATCGCTTATATTACTTCCATCGGATAGTGTAGGCGATCGCATATTCTTAACTAGCATAATGCAATAACTGATATAATTTACATTGCCGCGCTTTGAGGTAAAACTCAATTACTACTGCGATCGCTTAGCGGTGCTATCCATTGATTGGGTAGGCGATCGCGAAAAATTATAGCTAAATTAAATACTTCATTTTCTGCTATTTTCCCCCGCTGCTCTCATAAATTAACGGGTATCACTTAAGAGCAAAGTGTAAATATTAACCTTTGACCTCTAACCTTTAACCTCTAATCTCTAACCTTTGACTGTATCGGGTTTTCTTTCAAGCCAATCGATTGTTCCTTCGTCGGGGGTGGGCGATCGCGAGAAATTAAATTTAATTAAATACCCCACCAATACTTTTTTTGAGCCAAAAGTGATATTTCAAAAGCTTCGTAGCATCCAGTAGTCGATAAAGTCTTATCTTCATTCAACGCGACCCTACCATACTTTGCTGCAAGCATGGCGTAGTTACCATCTAAACTAATCAACTTATTGAAGTGCTTTGCATAAAAAGCCTGCTTTTTTGGGCTACCACCTAATAAATGTACAAAATGCGTGTTAAACCATTCAGGATTAATAGTTGTGTTTCCATGAGATGTAGGAACTGAAAACCCTAGCCAGTAATAACTGGGAATTTCAACCTTACACTTTGGAATGATTATTACCTTTCCACAATACTGACTTATTTCTTCTGCTTGACTCAACACCTCATTTAGCTGAGAAATATCTTCTATATCCCGTGCAGTAGCAATTAAAGGTTTATTACGTCTAATCATTTCTAAATGCTTGCTGTGATTGTATTTCTTCCAATCGTTATCAATCATCCAAGCATCGTATATATTTCTCAGTTTATTGCTTTGAATCCCGCAGAGCCATCCAAGCTTTTTTGCGATCGCTCCATACTGATTTACCCCACCATCCCCACAGTAAAAGAGAAGCGGCTTTCTAACGTAATAAATCAAGGTGTCGGTAAAACCGTCTGAGATTTTTACTAAAAAACCCCAGCTTTTAAATAAACCACGCTCAATTAAATCTCTTGGAGTAAAAATTATTTCTACGTAATTTTGCTCGATAGCTAATATCAATAATCTAAAAAACAGTAATCTTTCGGTTCCTATTTGTGCATAAAAATCATTTATCATCAAGCTTTTATCTTTAATTTCATAATTTAAACTTCCCCATTTATGGAAAACTTTTCCTATCTTGCTGCTACAAATCATAAGTACTTAACTAGCGCTGCACGCACTATTTTAAGAAAAGAAATTATTGAATGGGGAGATACCCATTTAGACTATGGTTGTGGTAAGGGTGGTGATGTAGAAAAAATGCGATCGCTCGGTTTTAACTCCTGGGGATACGACCCGCATTATTTTCCTTGTGAACCCAAAGCCGCAGACGTTGTTACTCAAAATTATGTGGTAAATGTAATCGAGACTGTAGAAGGAAGATTAGAAGCTATTCAAAAATCATGGGAATTAAGTAAAAAGAAACTTTTAATTGTTGCCAACACCTCAAGCAGCAAGAATGTTGCAATTGACAAAGGAAGATACAGTGGTAGAGGAGTGTTTTACAAAACCTTTCGGAGTAGCGAATTACGTGCCTATATTGAAGTTGCTACAGGTAAGGAAGTAGTAAGAATCGATAAAGATAAATTTTTAGTAACTCGTGATAATAACAATGTAAAACTTTGGGATTATCAGGAAGTTTTGGAGTTAATTAACTTGTATAAAAACGAATATATCGCCCCGCCTACTACCTATATTCGGGGAGACTGTATGAGTTTTCACCGCATTCCTGGATTCACAGAAAAAGATTTAAGTTATGCAGGAACTAGAAGAGCTTATAGAATGAGTTGCCGCGATCGCATTCTTCCCGGTCGGTCTGGGAAGTTAGTTAAGCAAATGTGGCTGGGTAAGTATGGAAGCGAACTTTTTGAGTGGGGATGTCAAGCAATAAGATTAAGGAATGAAATTTTAAAAGCAAAGTTTCGCTGCAAACAACTTAAATTCCTAGAGGATTTTAGTCATCTAAGAAGATTTGATTTTTTATATAATCCTGACTTTGGAATTATACTAGATGATGGTGACGGTCAAAAGCCAATTTATAAGGCGAATATTGAAGCTCTAAGGCAAGGTAATACTAATTTTTGATTCTAAAAACCTAGACTTATAATTATTCTTATTTTCTCTTCTAAATGCCTTAGATAAGACCTCCAGAAAAATTACTCGTGCGGGTGGCTCGCAGCAGGAACTTCTTTTGGACTAAACTCTCCAAGAAACCGCTTCAACTAGAAGACAACGAAATATCTCTCTAATCGTCCACATTTGGATCTTGCGATCGCAGATTTCAGTTATTAGCAAAGATTTTTTACTGGTCAACTACGTGACGACTTTACTGGTCAACTGCGTTGACAACTGGATATCGAGCCGTGTAAACCGGCTGCCCAAAATAGCGCATATTGCTGTTTTTCAGCTTTCCTAGTTTATCAAAATTTTTTCCAGAGTAAAGGGAGTTTTTCTAAGACTCTAACAAATTCTAAGAAAATAGGCTTCTTCAGATATTTCTAAGTTCGTTCCTCACTAAGAAATATCATGAAGAACCGTATTTCCTAAGAATTTATAACTCGTCAAGAAAAGCTAAACCCTTGACTATGAAAAAAATTTAGAGGTGACGAAAGCGTTGAAAAAAAAATTTGGAGATTTTAAAATGATTAGAAGTGAAATGACAGTAAATTATGGTTTTGTTAAATTGGTAGTTTATGAAATATTGAAATGTGTGGAGTTAGATGGATCTGAAATTTATTGTGGAGCGGGATATATAGAAGAAATTGACGAAGTAGAAAGATATGGAGAAAGTATTGGAGATTGTTTAGATGATTTAAAAAAGATTGTAGATAGTAAGTATCCGGAGTATATAACAACAAATCCGGTAGTTTGGGATAGAATAATTTATGGATGTGGACCTGTAGATATTAGAAATTATGGAGAATTTTAAGTAAGATAAGTGGATCTAGTTTTCTAGATCCATTTATTTTCTTTTTTATATCTTTTACTGGTCGAATAAATTCGACGCTAGAATGCAAAATTGTCGTAGCGATCGCAGTATCAGATTGTTCATTCGTCGGGGGTGGGCGATCGCAGCCTTCAACCTCCATCAAAAAACTCATTGCCCCACCCCACTCCTCACTCACAGCCCTCCCACCAACCCCCGGAATGATAACAAAAAAATAAACAAACACAATAGTTAACAACAATAAGCAAGATATTTTTTTGAGATTATTATTAATATCTTAATTAAAAATTTATAGATTTTTAATTAATAGTTTTGTATAATTATTATAGTAGTAATTGGGATATTAATATGTTGAAAAGATTAGGATTTGTAGATAAAAATAAGATTTGGGATTTTGTTAGAAAATATGAAGATAAATTAGATTTTGAAAAATGGAATGGTAAATATAATGATAGTGGTAGAAAGTGTTTATGGTTGGGTGTTGGTGTAGATTTAGGATTAAGAAGTAAGGTTTATGAGGGGGAAGTTATTGATAAGAATTTAAGATTGAGAATAAATAGTTTATGGGGTAGTAACCACTGGAATAGTATTTTGATTTATAAATATGAAAAAGGAGTAGAGTTGAAATTACATAGAGATCGAGATATTTTTGAAGATAAAGTAATTATAATTAATGTTAGTAATGATGATTTATTTGGTGGTAATGTTGAATTTGTATATGATAATTGTAAAGAAATATTAAGTAATGGAGAAATTATTGAGTTTAATAATAAAAAAATTCATGGTGTGAAAAAGGTAATTAATGAAAGATGGAGTATTAGTATTAGAAAAGTTAAAGTTTAGTTGAAATTTAAATAATATTAAAAATTGGGGAGGCTTCGGCTTCCCTTTTGCTTTGTTAATGCAAAGCTAATACAGCGATCGCACACCTGTTAGAACCCAAGCGCTTGCGTTGGACTCCCGGCTTGCTGCACCTCCGAGGACTCCGGCAGCAGCAAACCTATACACGGGAAAAGGAAAAAAGACAAAACAAGAATGTAACCAATAGCAGTTGTCGTGTTTTCTTGTGGTGTTTTCGTTGTTTCTTATTGCTTTTTCTTTGTTTTTTTGTTATACTAGTTACTAGTAGTAGTTGAGTTGTTGTTATGTTGTCTTCTTTCTTTTCTGGCGTTTCTTCTGTTGGGTTTTCCGGTTCTCGGTCTTGTCCTGCGGCCGTGTCTGCGGTTCGTTCGGTTTTGTCGTTTGTTCCTTCTTCCGGTTGCCGCGTGTCTGTTGGCTGCGCTTCTGGTGTCGATTCGTCCGTTCGTTCCTTCTTCGCTTCTTCTTCTTCGTTGTTGGTTTTTTCCGCGTCTTCCCCTCGTTTCTCTGGTGGGGGGTTTGTCGCCTCTCTCGCCCGTCGGTCGGCCGCTTGCGTTCGTTCCGTCGCCCCTGGTCCTTCTGGTTTGTTGGTTGTTTGTCCTTCGGGTCGGTGTCCGTCGGGTGTTCGTCCTTCCCGGTCGTTTCGTGGTAGTGGTTCGGGTTCGTGGGGTTCTGCTGCGTTGGCTGTGGGGTTGGGTCGTCGTGTTCTGTTGTTTTCTCCAGTCGGTGTTCCGTCGTGGCCCGGTGGTTCCTGGGTTCCTGTTTCTAGTTCCCCTGGTTGGTTTTCTTGGGTTCCGTCCGTTTCTTCCGTTCAGTTGTCGTTGTTTTAGCTGCTAGTTTTTCTGGGGGTTTTCCCCCACTAAGAATTATTAATTATTGAAGATATAGCGATCGCTAACTTGTTTAAATCGAAAATTGTCCTATAGATAGTTCCTTCGTTTCCCCGGAGGGGGAGCTACTACGCTACAAAAGGGCTGTGACGGGGCTTCAAGTAACTCGTAACCCGGAAAAATAAAATGGCCCCTACAGCCTACTTTTGTACACTCCGTAGCTCCTTTGAAAAAAGAAATATGCATATTAATTAATAAAAGACAAAGAGCAGCGCTAACGCGCTGCTTTTGGTATTACCAAGCTTCTCTAAAGTCTTTATTCACATCTTCCCATTTCTCCCCATTCTCCAATCTTTTAGCTATTTTTGGAGCATCCTCTAATAAACAATGATAATCAGAAGATCCTTTAGAATAAACTGGAGATTTTCCTTCCAATAATCCCTCCTCATCCCTAAAGTAAAATTCAGCCCACACCCAAACTTCTGCACCATCATCAACAATAGAATAATCATATTTCCAAGATTCAAATTTCATTTTATTCTCCTTTTATTCATATTACTATTATACCTTATTTTTATGGTATAATGGTAATTATAGAGTAAAGAAATAATATTGAACCATGAAGGTATCCAGCGCTTTACAGTCACAAGTTTTATCAAGATATGTATTGAGAGAAATTTTATTTAAATTAGGAAGAACCAATTGGGAGTATAAATACAATGTTCACGATCTAACCTATGAATTTTGGACTACTGGAGTATGGGTTAAAGAAGCTGGAACAATTATTAGTTATAGAGCGATCGCAGAATATTGGAGGGAAGCGGCAATTAACCAAACCGAACAGTTACCAGTGACTAAAGTACAGGGAGGCTGGTTAGTTTCTTCAATTCAAAACTTTAGTAAGCAGTACTTTGTATACTTCAACAACGGCAAAGGCTGGACTTGCGACTGCATGAAGCACAGGTGTTGGAGAAACCGCATTCCTAAAGAATTACCGCAACTTTATAAGGCTTTAGGTTATAAGATTTTCTGCCACCACGTAGCAGCAGCTTATTACGAGCGGGAACGAAAGTAATGCAGCTATCTAAGAATTTTACTTTGTGGGATTTATGCAGTTGCACCAGCACTTACAGAAGATATGCAGCAACTATAAATCCCTTTCCTGAAAACCCCGAAAGCATCGAAGCGCTAGAAAACATTAGCCAATTAATATTAGATCCAATACAAGAAGCGATCGCACCAATCAGAATTACTTACGGTTTTTCCTCTAAGAATCTGATTAAGTACCTCAACAAAAAAGATCCAGTGACGGGAATCAAAAACGGTCGAATCTGCCCAAAAATAGACCAGCACGCAAGTTACGAACTTAATTGTAGTGGAAATTATATCTGTAAACACCAAGGCGCAGCAGTCGATATTATCGCAAATCTTAGCAGTAGCGCACTTGTACAGTGGATTATGGATAAGCAGTTGCCTTACGACTCGATTTACTATTACGGCGATCGCAGACCTTTACACGTTAGCTGGAGCGTTACACCACGCAAAAAAATCTGGAGATTCAGCGATCGCGGAACTCCCAAGCCTTATTAATAATTAGTCAAAAAAACTTGTTAAAACCCAAAAGTATCCTTCAGATAGTTACCTAGTTTCCCCGGCAGGGGGGCGACTCCAATCCAAAAGAGTTTCTACGGGGCCTCAAAATGATCTATAACCCGGAAAATAAAAGTGGCCCCTGAAACCTACTTTTGTTCATTCCGCTGCCCCTCTGAAAAAGAATTAAGAATTAAGAATTAATTAATTGATAAAAACAAGGATAACCCGGAATTATCCATCACTGCCTCTACTTTGAGGTTGCCTCCTCTATCAGGTATCTGTTAATAAATTATTTAAGAACTCAATCAAGAAATAAATTATTAATTGGTGTAGCGATCGCAGGTCTTACGCTTAGTTTTTATTATTAATTAAAAGAGGTTTGAAATAACAATAGTAAAGCTTACGTGTACCAGTGCGGATGGTTTCAACTTTACTATTGTAGAAATAAATTAGCTCCAACTTACAGTTACCGCACGTCTCTGGTTTGGCTTACGTCCTTTATTTCATATTACTAATATACCAAATAAATAAGGTTAAATCAATAGTTTAGAGGTAACTTTATTGAATCTTTATGTTAGTTTTAGTGGTGTTGCTGAGGAGCGATCGCACCACTTAAGCCTACAATACTCTCTCGTTGAGCCGGAAATTGATCGATTGCTCATTCGTCGGGCAGGCTGGGTACAGCCTACCGCTCCTCACTCGCGGGCAAAAGTTAATCATTGTAATCTGCCAAAGCTTTACTAATCGCCTCACGAATGAAGTTAGACTTCCATCCACGCGGCTTGTCTGCTGCGATCGCATTCAATTTCTCATCATCTTCTATTAATAAGTAAACGGATACAGTCTTATCTGAATAAATCCCCTCAAATTGGTTTTTACCTTCAGGATTTGTTACCGTTCCTTTTGGCGCTCCTCGTTTTTTATATCTTGGTTCCATAAGATTATTAATTATCCTTGTTTATATGGTATGTAAAGATTGTATAAGGTTTACATTTTTCTGTCAAAACCCCATTTACAAAAGCACTCCATTAGGGTAACATAGTTATAGTAGTAATTGAGAAATAACCATGTTGTCTATTCAAGAGTTAAGCCCAGCTTTTATATACATTCCTACTATTGAAAAGTGGGGAAGAATTACCGGGTGTTGCTTAGTTGATGGGAAGTTTCAGTTAATTTATGCGACTGAAAATAACAAAGATTTTGGAACAATGGACGTGGAAACTTGTAAAGATTTAGTTAAAAGTTTCGGTGTAGTTCCTTTCTAAATTAAAAAAAATGGGGGTGAAATTCCCCCAATTATCTCCTCATTTCTGTAAACAAATTATTTAATCATCATGAAATATCAAACAGTTGCTAACCCTCCTCGTGTTTACGTTGCCTGTCTTGCTGCCTACAATAACGGGATATTACACGGTGCATGGATCGACTGCGATCGCTCTGAATATGAAATATCAAGCGATATTGAGAAAATGCTTGATTCATCACCCGTTGAAGATGCCGAGGAATGGGCTATTCATGCTTTTGAAAACTGGAAAGGATTAAAGATTAAAGAAAACGAGGATATTGAAGAATTAGCAGATATAGCGCAGCTAGTAATTAAGTATAGCGCAGCTTACTCAGCTTACTGTTCGCACTGTGGTGAACGAATTACAGCAGATCAATTTATTGAGCGATATCAAGGGGAATTTGATTCTGAAATTAAATTCTTAGAGGATAAATGGGAAGAAACTGGAATACTCGATCAGCTGCAAGAAATTGGCTTTCAATATCAATACATCGACTGGGAAGCGATCGCTCGTGATGAGTTTGTAAATAGTTATTTAAATCTTGACTATGACGGAAAAGTTTACGTATTCAACCGTTAACGAATAAAAAACTTAATTACCGCTGCTGGTATTTCCGGCAGCTTTTTTTATGTTTAAGAATAATAAGAATAATTTAAATCCAGTTTTCACGTCAAGATTCAGGTCATGCCACTGGTTCGTTCGTCGGGGTGGGGGACCGCAAGCTTGCAACCTTCATGAAAACGCACCGAACCCCACCCACTCCTCACTCACATCCCACCCACCCACCCGGCTATAGCAAATGCAAAGCTGTAAACGGTTCGATAATCGTCAAGCATCGAGCATCACTTGAAATCTAGATCCGCGATCGCTTCCTCCAGCGCTTCTCGAACTTTAGATCCCCATCCTTTATGCTGCTTTATTTCCTCTAAGAAATTTTTTGAAACTCTCACACCAAGCTGACTTGTAGCTGGTTCGCTTTGATTAAATTTTGCACCCGCACCTGTTTTCAATCGTGTGGGTTTTCTTAGAAGAAATTTTCCGCTTTTAATGTCATCTTCAAGGATCAATCTTACTACTTCTGCATAGTTTGGAAGCGATCGCAATTTGTCGTTAAGACTTGCTGTTACTTTGATTTTTAACAACTCAGTTAGTGACTCGGTTCTACCAAAGGGATTATAAAGATCGGTTTTACTACTCCCCTTCACAATCCCCTGCTTAAAATCAAGTTTTGTAATATCTTCAATCCTTTCCTCCAAAGTCATTGACTATGTTACCCCAACAGTGTTATATTATTAAGGTAACATAATTACAAAGCATCCGACCAAGATGAACACAACAAAATTATTTGCTGCGATCGCTCACACCCGCGAAGAGTACAGTTATTCAATTTTTCACCAAACTTTATTACACGAGAATCCAGCAGAAAATTACGCTTTAAAACATTTATATTCTGTTGAAAATTGCAGACATCTTTTATATGAATGGGGATGGAAAGCTGAGGAGATTAAAGAGGGAACGAAGCATATAACTATTGATGTGCATAACACCTGTGTATATATTCGCATTCCAGGAACTGTTTTAAAACGCAACAAACCTGTAAAAATTCGTGGAATTAGCAGATACGTTAAGAAGGTTGATTTTTTAGAAACTTTAATCAGCCGCGCATGGGGCAAAGCCGACCCCTATAAACTTGAATTGGGCAACAATTGGGATGAAATTATTGCTCAAGGTAACACCGGAGAGTTTTATCAACTAGAACTTACTTCAATTGGCGTAACCTGTACCTGCTATGCATTTAGCGGACTGGTTAAGGCTTTCGATCAGGACGAGATCGCAGCTAAATTATTAATCGAAAACGAAAAATGTAGAGGTCAAATACCCGATAAACATTGCTTCGCTACCTGGAAGTATTTAAACGTTGAAACTCAGCAGCAGTACGAATATGCATTTACTCAACGTAAAAATAAATATAAGAAGGAAAAACCTCGTAGTTGGGATATTAACTTATTCCCTAAATATTAATCATTAGTCCTGGAGGATGACTTTAAAAGCCTCATTAGCCACTTATTTAAAGCATCCGACCATGAATAATTTTGACTACCAAGAAATACTTGAATTACGCAATGCCTGCGATCGCGTACTTGACCGTGCGGGAAAGCCAGACGAAGCATTACACCAAGCTTTGCTATATAAAAAAGTTTGTTTAAATGCGATTAAATTAGGAATTTTAGAAGAGTTCTTCAAAACCTACCGCAGACTTTTAGCAAAACGGAATAACAACAATTAATTATTTGAGGGGGAAGCATCCGACCAAGAACGTTTACCCCCTCACCCCGTAGGGCATAACAATCTTATCAAACTATTACTAATACAGTCATGAGTGATTTAGTTCGTAACAACCAGCCGGGAGCGATCGCACGCGCACAAGACAGCAACGGCGACTTAAGCCGATTAACTGAAGTAGAGCGAAAGATTGTATACATCGAGATGTGTAAAGCTTATGATCTCAATCCCTTGAGCTTTCCCCTGGATTATATAAAAGGGGACAAAGGAACATTAAAAATTTATCTAAATTCAGTTGGTGCATCACAGTTACGCGATCGCTTTGAAGTTTCTACGCGCATTAAATCCCGTGAATTATTAGAGGATATTTGGGTTGTAGTTGTAGAAGCTCAAAGAGGTAACAGAACCGAAGAAGCCACGGGTGCAGCAAGTATTTTTAATAAGTATGGTGAAACTTCACCAACAGCTAAGGTAAACGCCCTCAAGAAAGCAGAGACCCAAGCTAAACGACGCGCAACTCTTAGTATCTGTGGATTCGGTTGGGACGACGAGGAAAGCGGTAAAGTTCTTAAAGCTGAATTTCATGACCCACCAGAAGATGTAATAGTACGATCTGCTTGCAGCAGCGCTGAGTCCCAAGGGGACACGCTTACGCGATCGCAATTACCACCAGCAATAGATAATTCTGAAATTTGGAGGACTTGGAAAAACCCAGAAGATGCGATCGCTTGGGCAAAAAACGAGCTTCCAGGTAGTAACGAACAATGGTTGATTTCGGAAATGAGGCAGCTTGCACCAATCAACGGGAAGAAAGCGCCCGCATGGGTAAAAAAGATTAACGAGATAAAGGAATTAGGTTAAAGGTTAAAGGTTACAAACTAAAAGCTAAATAATCCCTGTAGTTTTTTACTATGGGGATTTTCCTTACTCTATATGCACTGTACGGTGCATTCATGGCACTATTTAAGTAGTTGTAATTTTCGCGATCGCCTGCCTTATCAAAGATAGACAGCGCTGCAACGATCGCAGTAGTAATTGAGCTTTCACTCATGCAGCATATTTATATTAGCATTTTCAGTTTTGACATACTCACCGTCCTGAAGGAGCGGCGATTCTTGACGCTTCACTGACCGATGCTACCGAAGTAGTCTTACTCAGTCTCTGCGTCCGTTTAGAGTCTCCCAATGCCCTGTGGCGACTATCTGTATTCTAGCAAAAAGCCGTCCTAGAAGGACGGGGCTTGTATCCCAGTTTTTTGGTCAACTATTTTTCTGTGCTTTCCTCTAAGAATAAATCTACCAATCAAAAGGTAAAAGTATGACTCCAATAATAGTATTAATTATAGTTATGCAATGTTATCAAAAAGCTAGTCTGCACCCGTACCCGCTTCCTTTTGAGCTTGCACCAATTCCTCAAAACTGCACTTATAAACTTTCATTAATTTTTCAAAACCCATAGGAGTCATTCTGGGTGCAGTTTTAAGCTGGTCCCAATTCCGAACGGTAGAAACAGCTACGCCAAGCTAATCAGCTATTTCAAGAAGCTTTTTTACCAACACGAATCCTTAAGTCTTTCATATTCATCAAAATTTAGTCCTAAATTAGTAAATTGAATGTTACGTATTTCTTTGCGGTTGGAGTCGCTTGAGATAAATAGCGTTTTTAAAAGTAATGCTTTATACGCCTGAAAAGATAGCGATGGTAAAAAGCAATGGATTTCTCTTGCTAGGTGCAATATTAGTCATACAAAAAATCATTACAAAGCGATCGCACTTCGTTACTTATGAGGAGCGATCGCATTATTGTTTGCTAGTCGCACTATAAATAATATAATAATTAATGTCAAGTGAAACTGGTAAAAAATTAATAATGTTAGACCTAAACGCGATCGCATCTGTGGAGTGGAATCAAGAATTAGGTAAAAAGCTCAAAGCTATACGTGGCAAGGTATCGCGCCGTGCTTTAGCGGCAATGTTACAAGAAAAGTACCAATACAAGGTATCCCAACAGTATATACAGCTTTTGGAGCATCCCGAAGGCAATGAAAAAGCGCCATCAACTGTTTCCTTCAAGCTTTTGCGCTATTTGACTGAAGCTTTGGGAAGCGATATCTACGAGCTATTTAACTCCCCGAAAATTTTTTCTACCGAGACTTGATTTGCGTCAAGTATAGCTAGTAGACTGAAAGACAGACAAATTAAAAAGGCGATACGCCTTTATGCGTAACGCCCTTATTAACCCGCCGGGAAAGGTCGAATTATATCAGATTTAACTTAACCATTGGTCTACCGTGTTAGGACAATAACTATGCTCATAAAAACTAAACTAAATTATGTGTTTCTTGACTTTAAAAATATTGTCGATAAAAGTATTATTCTGTTCTGTCAAGCTACTAGTTTTCCCTCCAATGCTATAACTCGCTCCTCAAGTTTTTCGAGTTTAGTAGCAACGAGGGTAACATCAGTCTCTACTAGCTGCTCTTGAGACAAGTATTCTTTTATCCACTTCAAAATAATTTCTGAAGGATTAGTATTATTAGCCTTCGCTTTGTTACTAAACTCCTCCTTGGTCTTTTTGTCTATCCTGACGGCTATTCTATCGTCTAACTTAATTTCTTCTTCTGGCATAACAAATAAACAAATGTCTACAACCATTATCTTACTTATTGTTATACCATGTTGACACTTGGTATACCACGTTGTACCATTGTGCCAACAGATGAATAATCTGCTGAAGAATTAAAAGGCGATCGCAACTTCTTGGCGGGAGAGCGATCGCCCCTGTTCTTTACCAACAAAAAGGTAAAACTATGAATCCAATAATAATTGATGCTCAAGGTTTAGCGCAACTTGAGTTAGAGCAGTATGTCGAAGAGCAAGCCCAAGAGATAGCTCCGGAGTTTGAAATCGATGCGGTACATGACAGTGACTTTGGTACTTTATACCGAGTTTGGCAAGGAATGAACCTGCTCGGTACTTACTACCGTGCCGATATTGATGGCTTGTGGGTCGCCCAGCCTTGCTGTAGTGAAAAGCGTCCGCGTTGTGAAACTCCAGAACAAGCGCAGCTTCTAATCATCGCTATAAGCGGGTTGCTTGTGGTTGATGTGGCGTAGCCGTAAATATTTTTTTCCTATCAACGAACGGACGCACGTATGAAATGCGTTTTTAGCTAATACAAGGAGATTTTTTTGTCATGAATGAAAATAATGCCCAGATTTTGATATCTAACAAAGATGACCAAAGTTACTGTACCCGCAATGCTGATGGAGTCAGTGGGATGACGGTAACAGCTTTATCTCAATTTTGCGGGACAGAGCAACAAACTATTACTCAGTTATTAAACCGTCTTAGGGATTCTGACCCCATCACGAATGAGCTTGCAGAATGCCTAAGACCTATGGCAGGTAATGACTGGAGACTCATCACGAATGACCCTTCAGGCAAGGTTTTTATTATTGACGAGGTTTGTCATGCAGTGTTGGAATACTACGTATTTGAAGCTCGCAAGTATAAAGGCAAACGAATAGCTGTTCAAAATTATCGGATGGTTGCCAGAGCGGGTTTAAGGGTTTTTATCTGGTCGCAAACTGGGTATTCACCAAACACGATATCTCAAGTGGGAATAAACCCCGAAGAATTATCTACAATCATCACCGTTGCGCTCGAACAAGCGCTAACCCCCATTAACCAACAACTAAACGAAATTCAACAACAGCTTAAATCGCTCCCCGGTACAAAACCCAAACGCCCTTGGATATTGCCTTCAAACACCCCACCATCCGAAATCCCTGAAGGATACCAGCAACTAGAGGACGGCTCTTGGTTGTCACCGGAGGCTTATCAATCAATTCTGCGCCAAGGTAGGCGATCGCTCTGGTGGGAGTTACGACAGTTGGGAGATTTTGAGTAGTTAAAGAAGTCAGAAAAGTACAATGCGACTGCTTTGACAAAACATACTTTGGATTTAACTTTTGCTTTTTTATTAAAACGAACGTATGTCTTGTTGAGCAAATTGTTGGTTAAAAAAACTATTTACAATAAACAAGCAACAAATGATTCATTTATTAGAAAAAATTCCCAAGCATCATGAAGGATGGGTTTATTTACTTTGGGCTATAGGCACTAATAGGTATAAGATAGGACGCTCATTAAACCCAGTTGCTAGGTATCAAACTATTAATAAGCAATCCCCTTATCCTATTAAAATACTAGATTACTTTTGGACTGTTGATGCAATAGCAGATGAAAAGATTTATCATGAACTAAATGCTGATTGCCGTATACACGGCGAATGGTTTGAAATTCAAGATTCTGAACTTAAATTTTTTACTGAGTTTGAAATAAAGTTAGACAGTCTAAGACTTTCAGATTTTTATAATGTTCCTAAAAATTCTGAATATAAAACTATTGCATTTACTTATTCACCTACTATTAATAAGCTATTTTTTCACCATAATACCGTTTTAGACAATTTGATTGATTCCTACATAATGAGTAAGATTTATGATTACTTAATGGATTTGTATGCTGCTATTAACAATAGAGATGATTTGATTTATATAAATTATGTAGTATGCCATGTTATACCTAAAGAAATTCAACTAGAAGATGAAAATATTTACGAATTACTCAAAGGATTACTTATAGGAGCAAAATTTAGGCTTATAGATTTGCGAACTATACACGAAGAGTATTTTTAATCTTTTTACTTTTAACCTAATGTCAATTGTAAAATCGCATATATCACAAAAGTGATGGTGATACCGAAGCCTGTGTGTTACTTCTTAATTAGACTGCGAGAAAGAAATGATGCAAACCGTTATTGTCGGCGCTCAGTGCCAAGAGAATATGCACATGAGCAATCGCCGCACCTGATGGCGATCGCACTTGGGATTTGTTTACCAGCAGCTATCGAAGAGTTGCCCATAAGAATGGGGTTAGTTTGTGCCAGAGTAGTAATTCCGAATCGTCGTCCCTTCGACCCGCCCTTTGAAGTCCTGCCGATTGAAAAACTAATGGTGCAATATGCGATTGATGCGGCGGCTGAGGTGGGGTCATGAATGATAAGCAGCTACCGTCTGTAGATGCAGAAATTGTTGCAGCCCAAGAACTGAGTCTAGATGAGGAGCGTGATCGCTATCACCTCGAACGCAAGGTAGAACGGGCATTCTATGAAGCAGGAAAAGCTTTACAGGAATTAAGAAATAGACGATTGTATCGTTCTACACATGGGACTTTTGAAGAGTATTGTCGCGATAGATTTGGGCATAGTCGGCAAAAATCTAACTATTTGATTGCTGCTGCTGGTGTATATGATAATTTGACAACCAATGGTTGTCAAAATCCACCTATTGATGATTTGACAACCAATAGTTCACAAATCTTACCCACCAACGAACGCCAAGTGCGATCGCTCACCCAACTAGAACCAGAACAGCAGCGCGAAGTTTGGCAACAGGCAGTGGAAACGGCAGGTGGTAAAGTACCGTCGGGTCGGATTGTTAAAAATATTGTACAACAGATTATGGAACGTACCAAAGTGCCGAATCCTTACCGCGTGGGAGAGGTTTGTCAATTTATTCCCAAGGATAATCCAGAATTGAGAGGTAAAGGTAACTGTTGGTGTATTGTTACTGAAGTTAAAGATTTTAGCTGTGTTGTTACTGCTTGGGATAGAAATTATACAGTTGCGGTACAACACTTGAAGTCTAGGAATTATTCGGATTTTGAGTGTGAGGAGATGAAGGGAGTTTGCGATCGCTTAATTCGGTTGTATTCACCGGATATGGAAGCAGCTGCGCTTGTAGTTTTAAAAAGTTTAGGAGAGTTGAAGCGATCGTATTTGACAGAGTTGGAGGAGAAGTTGTTGGGGGTTTTGGAAGAGTATGGTCGATAGGTTTATGAAGGGTGCGATCGCCTTTCTCTGTGTAAGTAAGAAAGCTAAGAAGCAGGAGGTAGAAAGCTTTTTATGGAGCAAATATAACGGGGGTTGTAGTCAACGATGCTATGTACTACATCTGCTAATTTTTTTGGCTACAGCTACGCTTATGCCATCCCATGCATCCCTAAATTAAGATTTTTCATTTATTCGTGCAAAATTCAAGATGGCTTTTTTGAAGAATTGAGTAACTGTTCGGTTATTTACCTACCAAGCTACCCAACCCAGTTTTATTTTTGGATGCCGTTACCAGCATCGCAGGAACAGGCTGGACTCTTCGGTTGCACTCTTGACAGATTCCCACCTGCCAACTCTCACAGTGAAGAGTACTCCCAACGGCGCAAACGACACGAAAACCAATATTGTTGTTGATGTTGTCGCGCGTATTATAGTTGTTACGATACGCGGAACGGCAGTTTTCAGGATTGTTGTTCCAGGAACCGCCCCGCAGTCGGGTTCGCCTATCCCCTCTCTACTCCCTCGACCAATCAAGGGTTGTAAATATCTGCTGGCGTAATTGCCAAGTATCTCCGTGGTCTAAGTGAGCAAACCAACTTTGTATCGATTGATTCACTTTTTCCAAGTCAACTATACCTTGAACATAGTCAGATTGCAAGCGTTTGAGTCTCCGCCTTGCTCGATGTAGGTTGTTATTTCTGACGCGAATTCTATCTGGAAATATTCTAAACCCTAAGAAACTCGCACCAATTTTGGTGGCAAATAATTGACTTTTAATTGGATGAATTTGCAGCCTCAATTGTGCTAAATATTCTTCAATAGCTAATCGCGCTTCTGCTAATAATTGCCAGTCATCTGAGAATAATGCAAAATCATCGACATAACGCACATATTTGCTAATTTTTAGCTGTTCTTTCACAAAATGGTCAAAACTATTTAAGTAGATATTAGCAAAAAATTGGCTGGTTAAGTTTCCAATCGGTAAACCTCTTCTGCGATTCACCGGAGTTAGTAAATCATCACCGGGAAAATAATCAATTACCGTTTCTTGTTCGTTACTATTATCTATAATCGCATCAATTAACCACAGCGTATCGGAGCATTTGATTTTGCGACGAATTAATTGTTTTAATATTGTATGGTCAATACAGGGAAAATATTTTTTGATATCGCACTGAAGCACGTAGCGACTATTACGGGCAAAATGAGTAAATTTCTTTAAAGCGCGATGGGTTCCAAAACCAACTCGGTTAGCGTAAGAGTCATAGATGAATGTTTTCTCAAAAATAGGCACAATGATGTTACAAAGTGCGTGATGAACTACTCTATCTCGATATGGTGCGGCTGAGATCAGACGACTTTTAGGATTTGTCAGCCGAAAAGTACGGTAATTTCCTGGTTGATAGGTTTTATTCGTTAACTCTTGCTGTAATCTAATTAATTCGGTTTCTAGATGATAGTTAAAATCTAAAACGTTGTCCCGAAATCGTTTACCTTTTTGTGCTTTTCGAGTTGCTAAAAGTAGGTTTTCAAATTCAATAATTTGCGGGTAGAGATTACCATAACGCTTCATTTGTCTCTATCTCTTTGTTTTTTTATCCAGCCACCCAATTCCGTACCAATTTCATCTATTAGTTTAATCGCATATTCGTATCTTTGTGGGGAGATAAATTCAAAGTCAAGTAACATCCGCGTCTGATAGCGTAAAATGTCTAGCTGAGTATTCAAAGGTTCTAATTGATAAAGTTTATTTTTGGCAAATTTAGCTTTAATTAATCCCTCTAATAAATCGTACAGACCATTGATGATTCTGTCTCCTAAAGTAAATTTATGAATCTTGGGCAAGCGCTCAATAATTGGCACATACCATCTAATACAATCATAAGTCTTTTGAATAACAGATAATTCTTTCATTATTTAATTATATTTTTATAAATCTTCATATTTTGGAAAAAAAAATCGAGTCGCCAACAGGCGACAAAAAAAGTAAAAAAGAAAAAGAATAAAGCACAAAAGAACTAAAGTATAAAGGGCTACTTAAAAGTCCTCCCAACGGCGCAAACGACACGAAAACCAACAGGGAAGTTGATGACGTCGCGCGAAGTAGAGTCGTTACGAAACGCGGAACGGCAGAAAGCAGGATCGACGTACCAGGAACCGCCCCGCAGTACTTGGTAATGATTATCATTATCGCCTTGATTTTCAGTTTCTGACCATGCACTACCATCTATTGGCGCACCTTCATAGTTCTCATGATAATCATCAAGACACCATTCCCAAACGTTTCCGTGTATATCGTACAAACCAAAAGCATTGGGCGGAAATTGCCCTACGGTCGTGGTTTTATTTTGGTATTTTCCTTTAGATTCATCAGCATAGGTTTCATTAGCATTATAATTTGCTAACTCACCAGTAATAGTTTCACCAAAATGAAATGGTGTAGTAGTACCAGCACGGCAAGCATATTCCCATTCAGCTTCGCTGGGGAGACGGTACTGTTTACCTGTATATTGAGAAAGGCGATCGCAAAATTCAACGGCATCGTACCAAGATACTTGCTCTATTGGTAAATGATTTCCTTTAAATTTAGAAGGTTCTAGTTTCAAGTCGCGATTAATTTTAGGTAGTGCGGCTACGGCTTTCCATTGTGCCTGCGTCACTGGATATTTACCCATTAAAAAAGATTGGACAGTTACTTGATGTTGAGGGCTTTCATTATCCATCCTATTTTTTTCATCTTTTGGAGTACCCATCATAAAGCTACCACCAGGAATAACAACCATATCCAAAGTTGTATTATTCTTTAAGTCTTCGCTTCTGTATTCGGCTTGGCAACGCTGCCATTGAATTTGTTGCCCTTGACGGTTAACAGTAACAACGTCAAATGAAATGGTAGAAGTGCGCTCTATTCCACAAGTAATATGCTTTGCAACAAGAGCATCAAAAGTTTCTTTAACATTTTTAGAAGCACTCAACCACCAAAAAGGTAAATTACCAGAATTTGGAAAATTTTTAATATTTTGACGCACACCCCAACTATAGTTTCCTATAGAGTATTGCGTCCAAAGGTTATCAATCCTACTAATACACGAGCAAGGAATTTTATTAATTGAAGAGATATTTAATTCACCTTCACTTTCTTGGTTCACAGCCTTGAACATAATCTTTGCTGTTTCCTTGCTTGCTTTTTCCCATTCACCAGCAGCGAGATAGTTGACAAGCTTCTCATATTCAGAAAGGATTTTGGCTTTTATTACTCGAATACCATTTTCTTCGTTGCTTCCTTTAATAGTCCAGCAGGTAAGCTGCTTATGTTCTCTAGCTGAAATACTTCTAACTTCATTTTCTATAGGTAATCTGTAATAATAGTTATTAATTAGAAATGTGGAATTGAGATTAAGCCAAGCACAAAACTTAAGCGCATCTTGATAAGTAACATCAATAATTGGTTTTTGAGCATCATTAGAGGAGAAATTTGTTCGTAAATTTAATTGCTCGTTAATAAATAATTGGTATTCAGCATAGGTAATATAGGTACAATCAATGGCAACGTTGTCATTAATGTCATATAAATTATTCAATCTACGAGATAACTTTACTTGTGCTGCCATTTTGGCTATATCAGGTTCGCTAGATTTTAAACCTGATTCCAACATATTTTCTAATTTTGTCTGAGTTTCTAGTTCTATAGACTTCCCTTCTTTCCAACAATCATAAGCTAGACTTAGTGATGCAATGTTGCGATTTTGAAGTGCAAACTCAATCAGTTGTGTTGTATCGCTTAAGGCAGCATAAAGACGAATAGTTTCTGCCCAGGTACTGTTTTGAAAATTATCAATTAAAATACGTTCTTGGTTTGAAGCATTTACTTGAACTGCGGCTAAATACTCTTGAAAGCTCAAATGAGCAAATTCATAACTTCCTGTTTCTTTTTCTACAATTAATCCCACATCATTTTTGATTACTTCTAACCATTCTTCCACAGTCAGTTTATTGCTGGGTGCTTTTTCTAATATTTCTTGAATTAACGATTTACTTTCTTGTGCAGTAAATTTTTGAGTTCCTCGTTTCATTAAATCAAGGGCTAATACCTGCAACAACGATTGATTTTGTTCTCCGGTTAATGATAGGTCAATTTTCTTAGCAGAGACTCGCCTACCTAAGAGTACATCGCAGATTTCTTTGTAAAGTCCTATTCTTTTACCTGGTAGAGAATTACTCGAATGATGGACGGTAGCAATCATTGTCACTAACAAGGGGTTGCTTGCCATTCTGCGGATTGCTGGATTCTGAAGTAGTGCTTCAATCAAATCTTCTGCTTGTTCTTGGGCTGTGAGTCGCACTGCTGGTGTGTAACGTTTGTCCTTAGTAATTTCTGTTTGCAAATACCAGCCTTGAATAAATTGCTTCATCTGTGCAAAGGTAAAGGGCTGGACTTCTAGTACAATATCTACCTGTTCGCTTAAAATATTGTTTTCGTAGCCGTGAGGACGAGAGGTAAGAATAAAAGCAGTTCTGGGGTGAGCTTCCATTTGTTTTGCAACCCACCGACTGACAATAGTGCGATCGCTTTTCTTCGCAACTTCGTCTAATCCATCTAACATTACCAAGCACTTACCATTTTTTAAGCGTTTCTCAAGCCAGTTAGGTGGTGGGTTAAGACTTTCAGTGGAAGGTAGACGTTTAATTTCTTCTTGGATTAACTCACTGAGGCTAGGAGGTTCTGTCTTTAACAGTTGTTCCCGTACATCCCGCAAACGCAACAATACGGGAATAAAATCGGGAGCTTTGTATTTATGGCTTTGTTTTCGGGCATAAGTAAGAGTGATATATTGCAGGAGGGTAGTTTTTCCAGAACCGGGTGGTGCTAAGATAGCAATGCGTCGGAACTGAGCAATTTGATTATTATTGGTTAGAAAATTCCAAATTTCCCTTCCTGTATCAGATTGTTCTATTGGTGTACTTTGAGAAAGTTTAATTTCTGAAGGGATTCCTCCACCTACATTACGGGGAATAGAACTTGCAACTTGAAGTGGAACGAATACATCTTCTAATTTAAGTAATGGTAAACCAATGTTGAATCCCTCCGTTTTCAACTTGATAAACTTATCTACCAAACTCCGGTAATACTTATCTTGAAACCCAGACAACTTCCACCGTAATTTATTTGGTAACGTATCGGTTTGCTTGAGAATGAATTCTGCTGATTTTTTACCACGTTCATTAACACCTTCTTCTAGCTTTTCCATAAAGCCAGTACTGAACTTTGCCCATAAAGACAAGCCAGTCGTAACTATTGATGAGAATATTGCTTCTTTCCATTGTTGATGAATAGCAAAATGACCTGTTGCAAATCCCCCAATACCTGTAGGGAACCATTTGATAAAATTCTTCCACTTTGGTGTTTGCTGCATTGCTCATCTAAGGTATTAACCAAACCTATAATAAAAGTCTCTACAACAATTTAAAAGCTTAATAACAAAAAATACAACTAACGATAGATATAAATATTATATTTTGTGTAATAAAACTATATGCTCTCCAATATGAGAGTAAATTTGCCCATAAACCATTAATAGTTTTCATTTGCCTTTCTTCCGATAATCCCAAGGCTTCTGATAATTCCCACTCCAAACACCGACTTTTTGCTGACGCGCGATCGCCTCTGCATTTTCAATCGCTATCTTATTCGGACAGCTATTTGAATACCTAGCATAATGGTACGCAAATCCAGACCTTACCATTTCTTCATTGAGAAACTTCTCGCTGCCATCGGGGAGTAAGGTAAAAACTTCCGCAACAGTTCGACCATAGCGATCGCGTTCAACTTGAGAAACCATTACTTGATTCCCAGCTTCTTGAATTAACTTTTGAAGATAAACGGTAGCATTATTTCCTAAAGGCATTGCCTTCTCAGGTGAATCGATGCCACAGAATCTAATTTTCATTTGCTTATTTGTCTGGCGGACGGTTATCGTATCCCCATCCGACACTTTAACTACTGTCCACCGTTCACTTATCGGTGCTACTTTACTACTATTTGCTGTCTGCCCTTGCTGCTTTCCTGACAAAAGTAATATAAGAAATACACCGCCTACCCCAACAAAAAGTCCCGCATTTATAAAGTTTTTGGTAAGTTTTTTCATCTTTATTCACCCCAGTTTTTATAAATAATCAATTTATCTACAGTAAAATAATAAAATGCTACTAATTCTATAATCCACAAGAAGTAATACTACTAATTGTCCGCGAGTTTATAGCTAATTCACCTCAGTGTAAGCCTGTATTTTTACTAATCGACAAAATCAAAAATTATTTTTTAAATAGCTGCATAAGCAATTATTTTTTGGTTTTAAACAATGATTTTCAAATTTGGGAAAGTCGGCATTTTATTGAGTTCCGTAGTTGGTATTGCAGTTTCTCCTCTGAGTGCTTTTGCTATTCCGTACCAGTCCAACACTGTGTACAAAGCAATGGATGGAGCAAATCAGGTGGTAGTGTTTAGCGCTAGTCCTGGCTCTAGAATTAGCGTAAATTTAGGTACTTCACCTCGTCCTGCTGCACGTTTGGCTGGTGCCTGTGGTGAGGTACGGATTAGTCCCCCCTCTTCAGGGGATTTTACCGGATTGGAAGTTGATGGAACTGCTGTAAACGCTGCAACTCTTTCAGTACAATCTCTACCTAGTTGTGTAAACGGTTCTTTTAGCGAGGCTCGCACCACCAACTTTAAGACCCCTACCGGACAAGTGATTATAGTTAACAAAACTCCTCAATCTGCTGTAACCATTTCCCTCCCGGCTGCGGTAACTCGCAACGTAACTGTAGGTGCTTGTGGTTTTGGTGTATTGCGCCCCACAAATTCCAGCGGTCCACTGCCTGCAACTTTTAGCGTAGATTCAACAAATTACACCCTTGCTTCTTTACCCGATTCGGGTAGCGCTCCATACTGCCGCACCATAAACGGCACCCCCTACGGATACGTACCTGCTACTTGGTAATCAAATTAAATCTCCTTTTAGCATCCTATGCGATCGCTTTCCTCAAAAAACTGCGATCGCAAAGCTACTCCCCCTTGAGAGTATCGCTTCTTTTTTCCTAATATTAAAATGTTTAAATACTTCATTTTTTTACTAATAATATTTTATCAATCTCCCGTATTTGCACAACAATCTACAGCTTTTAAAGATGAGAATAATACATTATTTTTATATGGTTTAAATCCCAATCAGCCTGTAGAAATTGAATTTAAAAAGCCGATACATAAAGCTTTTATTGCTGATGAATGCGGGTTAGTTACAATCAACTCTGATGATGTTATCCAGTTTGAAAGTCAGGTCATCACGCCCAACTTTAATTTTGAGATTAAAGAATTACCAAAAACCTGCACTGAATTAGCAACATATCCTCAGATATTTAAGATTCCATCAGGAGCGATCGCAGCACGGGGGATTCCTAATAAAGCTTATAAAATCACTTATCCCAATCATGAAATAAAAAGGCAAATAGTTGCTAATGAATGTGGATTTATTCAAATTCGCAATTTTTCTGCACCATTTTTAAATTTACCTACCGTTACAAAAGAACGAGCCGATTTTGCGTTTGCGGATTTACCAGTTAATAAACCCTTAGCTTGTTTAAAAAATAAACTTTATTTTCCAGTGGGATTCGATCCGAGAACTGCGGTTGCTTCTGCCGTGGGAGCGTCAAATCTTCCAGATACAGCACCACCGAGCAATACGGTTAATTCGCAAAATGCCCAACCTGTAGCGACGAAGAGCGGAAACTTCTTGATAATAACTGGAATTCCACCGGGAGATTACACGGTTGCCAATGCTAGTAATCCAGCACAAAAGAAGAATTATACCGTTACGAGTAAAGCTTGTTTGGTGAGCGATCGCACTACTATCGGTTCTCCTAATGACTTTTTAGTTAGTCGCCAGGGGTTAACCTTTCCTATTAGTTGGAATAATTTGCAAACTGTTTCTACTGTTCCGGTATGTAAATAATTATGTTTAAAAAATCGCTTTTATTCTTATTATTAATTTCTTTATTTCCTCAAGCTGCATTTGCTCAAGTAAAAGGGTATTTAGGAAAAGATGGATATTTTAATATTCGGGGATTAAATGCCAATCAAGCTTACCAAATAAATTTAGAGGGAATGCCTTTAATTAGAGCGGGGCGTTCCAATAGCTGTGGGGTATTACGAGTTGCCATTTCAGGGGCGGTAAAAACATCGGATAAAATTGAAATTCATGATGTAAGAGCAAATAAATTCTACGGATTTGCCAATACCCAAAGTATTCCTGTAGAAGAATTTACCTGTAAGCCAGGAGAAGTAAAACCAGGTAGAGATATTTGGAAAGATGAAAAAGGAACTTTATGGATATCAGGATTAACACCAAGCAGCGCTCAAACTATTAGGTTACTTTCAGAGAATTCTACTCGTAAAATCCGCGCTAACTCCTGCGGGTTTATATCTTTACGTTTAGCTAATCCTCAACCACCAGGGCTAGTTGTAGATGATAATCAAGCTTTTCAAATAGATGGGGCGAATAGCGGCGGGGGAATTGTTTGTAGGCGTGGCAAGCTTTATGTCGCCTATCCTCCAGAGCCAGAAATAGCTCCAGTATCAGCTGCAACTTGGAAGCAAAACCCACTATCACAAATTAGCTTTGCATCGTATACCGCGATCGCAACAATTACAGGTGTAAGTAACGGGGGAGGAGGGGGAACTAATTGGAGCGAACCGCCTTCTCAACCACCACCACCACCAGTATTTAATCCACCCGAAGAAGAACCACCACCACCGCCACCAGAGGAACCACCACCACCGCCACCGGAGGAACCACCACCACCGCCACCGGAGGAACCACCACCGCCACCGCCACCGCCAACAAAGCCACAACCACCGCAGGGTCAAAGAATGTGTAAAGTTGGCAGTCAATTTATAGTTTTACAGCTAACTCCGGGTGTAGAATATGAAGCCGATGAAGATGATACTCGTACACCTCCAAGACAAGCGATCGCAGACTCTACTGGTAGAGCAGAATTTGAAAATATTAACTTTGAAAAGGAGTATGAAGGCGTACCGGCAGGTCTTTATGTTTGGGAGCGAAATTCTGAAAGAACAGTTATCTCAACTCGTGTAAGTATCGTTCAGCCCTGTCAAAATCAATAATAAACAATTAAATTTCGGCATCTTTTACCGACAAAACTAACAATTTAATTTCAAATAAACTACGTCGCATTTTTGCCCAAGCTCTATAGGTTTGGGCTTTTTGATTATCTAATTGATTTTGTCTTTGTAGATAAGTTTCCGTATCAGAATTGCCTCTGGTATAACGAATTTCAAATACTTTGAACTGGTCGATCGCTCTTGTTGCTACTACTTGAGAAGTTTGGAAATCAGTTCTAGCTTCATCAAATCTAATCAACGATTCTGCTACTTTATCGCGAATAGTATCGGCAAGCTGCGCCCTGCTTCTTTGCAGTTCCGCTACCTTCACCTGGATGTCGGAGATTGCGATCGCGTTACGTTGAGCATCGGCGTTACCACCTTGAGTTCCTAAAAAGAAAGGGATACCGATAACATTAATTAAACCGTTAATTAAGCTAGTTCTTCCTCTCAAAATTCCGGCGATATTGTCAATTAAACCAGTACCCGGTGCTTGCGGTTGTCCGGCTGCGGGTGTGGGACCAAGTAAGTACTGCAATGCTGGAGTAAGAACTGCAAGCCGAATAGATTTTTTATTTCTTACCTTTGCTTCATTAATTCGTTCGTTGGCTTCCGCAATCCGAGCATCAATTTCTTTTAAAAGTGGAGATTGCGCTACTGCTCGATCTTGTAGCTGCTGCAAACAAACTGAGGAAGTTTCTAGACACGGTAAACCACCCCGTAATAACCGCCACATATCATCATTCATTTCCCTTTGTAAGATTGCATCAATACTTGGTTTATTAAAGGGATTTTGTTCGGGTTTAGGTAATTGGGAATCAGATTCTTCGTCTACTTGTTGGGCTTCCTCTGGAGTTATTTCTTGAGGTTCTGGTTCCGATTCGCTTGGGGTTTCAACTGGTGTTTGTTCTATTTCTGGTGGTGGTGGTATTTTATCTGAAGAATTTTTAACAGGTGGTGAAGACGGAACTGGTACTGTTGCGGGTACGGGTTTAGTTTGTGCCGTTACTCTGGGAGTTAATAATAGATTTAGGAATAGAGCTAATAGTAACGATTGTTTGATATTTGCCATTGTTACCCGTCCAGTTTTTAATTCTCCTGATATATCCATTCCGAGGCGATCGCACTGCTGGAATTAATGCGAGTTTGTCATCAATACCGCTTAGTGAAAGATTGACTTGAGCTAGCTGGTAGTCGCGATCGCGCAAACTTTGGGCATATTGGGTTTGTTGTTGCGAGTAGGATTGGACTGATTGATTTTGCTGCTCGACACGTTGGGCTGCTTCAATCGAGGCTTTGTATTCTACTAGTTTGCGGTTATTACGAGCAGTTTCTAGGCGAGATTGTGCCATGCTTAATTGCGATCGCGCTAGCTGCACCCCAATTTCTAGGTTTTGTAATTCTTGTTGCTGGATTACCGCGCTGGCGTTGAGTTTGGCGCGTTCCCGCTCTAGTGCCGATTGTGCCTGGTCGAGTTCTGATTGCAATTGGGCAAGTTTTGCTTCTTCATGGCGAATTACTGGTGCTTCTAATTTCATGTCGCGCATACTTTTGAGTAATTCTTCTTGCTCTTTAACTTTCTCTTGTGCTTGACGCAATGCTGCTTCTGACTTTTCAGCTTCAGCCCTTTTTTCTGGGTTATCGGTTTGTAATACAGGCGATCGCGATTCTAGGATTGACTGTGCCTGTTGCAGTTTGAGTTGTGCAGAAGCAATACTCGTTTCTTCTTCCATAAACTGGGCTGGTGGTAGTTGGACTATCGGCGGTGGTGGGGAAGGTTTAATCGGTGCGGGGATGGGTTTGGATTTAAGGTTATTGATTTGCAATAGTATCGATTGGCGCTGTTTGCTTAGGCGATCGCGTTCAATAGAATTATCAGCAATAATTTGTCCAATTTTAATTTCTTCACCTTCTTTTACTTTCAAGTGTGTTGGGTCATCAACTGTAATAGTTAACTTTAATAACGGTTGGGGCTTAATGCCCGGTTGTAACTTAACTATATTTTGGGGAGTCGTCACGGGTTTGGTTTGAGCAACTGCATTTGTACTATTATTAATACCGCTCAATTTGGGTACAGTTAACCCCAGTACTGCCACTCCCACACAGACACATAATGCTTGCTTAAACTCGTTCATAGTAAATCCAATTACCTATTACCAATTACCTATTACCTATTACCTATTACCAATTACCAACTTAAACTCGTTCATAGTAGGGTTTAATCTTACATTTCGTTCCTATAGTTCCCATCCTTACCAATGCTTCTAAAGGTTGCAGCGCTGCTACAATATTTTCTGCAAACCTAAATCTGCGAGCTACCCTTTTAACTTCCGACTGATCCACCATCAATACAATTTTCGTCGAACTGTTTGCGATCGCCTCATCAGATATTTCCGCATCTCGTTGAGAAGCCAATACCGCACATAAACCGTATTTTCTCCCATCACCCAGGATAATTTTTATACTTCTAGAATTTTTAACTTCCTTAGCCTCATCAATGAAAACAAAGCTGCGCGGGGTTTTATCTTCAATTTCTCCCATAATTCGGTGCGAATCCATTAGTTGTTTGGTCAACGCCTCAGATGCAATGGCTGACAATCCCGGTACTTTTCCTAGTGCTGATAAATCAAAACGAATGATGGGATGATTTAAGGACGGTTGGGGTTTATCGAAGATGCCGTATTGAAAAGTCGCGGCCAGCTTGAGTTGGAGTTTAACTGATTCCTTACAACCATCCTCAACCCTGGCTTCAATTTCCGAGCGCACGTCAGCAAAGGTTGGTGGTGTGCGAGTCCAGGTGTTGAAGTCATCTTGCACAATTCCCTTGATTCGGTAACAGCTATTAAGGATAGAAATTACCAAACCCTCTTGATTAGCTCCCAATACCAATGCTTTTTTAAATGTCGCAGCCACCGATATTGCTTGCAGATTCGGTCCACCTCCTTTGGTATCCAAGTCAACCACTAATGGGTTAATGCCGTAGGATGATTCCATATCCAGCGGGTAGTAGGTTTCACCGGGTAGCTCTAAGTCTCCATGAAAGTCAACAATAATTATTCTGACTTCGGGAAATACTTGGGGTAGTTCGTGGGCGATCGCCTTTAATGTCTGGGTTTTACCGCTACCGGAAGCACCAATCAAAACAACGTGTCCGTTGGGTAGGGTGACGGGATTCCAGGTAATGTTATCTCCTAGTATTATTCCCTTCGTTGTGACAGTATTATCCTTTTTCGCCGAATTGGGTTTTAAAATTGCTGTTGGTAATGGTTTGGGAGGCATTGATAATCCTTATTTGTAAATTTCCTGTGGCAAATTGTTCGCCGAGTTTTTCGATAACTTGATTAAATGGTGCAGCTTCTAAGTTAACCGAGTCACCCGACAATCTCATATAGGGGAATTGATAGGGGTCTTGATTTAGTTTGATACTTTCCGAGTCATCAACGTTAATTTGACCGCTAACAAATACCATTGCCCCAACTCGGTTAAATGGGGTTAGAGCTTCTAATATTTGTTCTTCTTCTAAAGTTATTGATTCAATATTGGTAATTGCAGCTTTACCCAGGTCAGATGTAATCCGTTCGATAATTATCTGCGAACCCGCTTCTGTCCCAGCTTTATAAATTTCACCGCTCGCCGACTGGACAATAAACCCCGTACCGTGAGTTTGAATTATTAAAAAATCTCCCTCAACTCTAGAGCGATCGCCCGATCTTACTCCTTTAATCTGCGCTTTAATTAAGTTAGTTGAGGCAGATTTGTTATACAAATTCTCCACACCCGACGGATTAGCAATCAATCTGTTAAACTGCGTTAACATTCCTCCTGAATTATTAATATTAAAAACCGCGAGAGAAATTGCAATCAAAACCACTAATACAAAATACTCAGCATTACTACCCGTTTTTAACCTCAGATTTTTGTTACCCGGACAAACACAACGCATTGACGATGGCCAAAACATTTCCACACCACTTATTGTAAATACATCCGCAAACCAACCAAAGAAATAACCAATCGATAAAGCATAACCAAGGTTCGTAAAACTAGGATTGAATATTACTATTACATACGCGAAAACTGCGATCGCGCCAGATGCAAGTAAACTATGAGTACAACTACGGTGTGGCATTCTACTCTCAAAAAAACTACTCGCCCAAGGTAAAACCCGACCAGCTATTGAAGTGGAAATATCAATATCGGGAAGAAGACCTGCGATCGCACCTACTGCGATCTGAGTTGGGCTTGCTGTTCCTAGTAATAAACTAGTAGCAGTTCCACTAACCAATAAATGTGAGATTCCAAGCATAATAAATTACAGTCTTTGACTTTCACGTGGTAGTTTATATAACAAACGAGACAGCCCAAGAAAAATAGAAGCAAGAATACTTGAAAATATATATAGTGATTGGTCGTTCATTCCGACTCCTATGAATTTCATCACCATAAATATAATTCCAGCAAATAGTATAAAGGGCGTAATATCAAAATAACGATTATGATCGGCTCCTTCAAATTCAAGCCCTAAATATTCCTCTTCTACAGCTCGTATGGCTAACATTGGATTTCCACCGACACGTTCTTGAAGTTTTGCCAATTCCGATGGCTTTAGCACAATTTCTCTATCAATAGTCGCTTGGATCATGATTTCACGAATTGCATATTCTGGTAAAGGTTTAAGTTCAATTCTAGGGATATTAATAAAAATATCGTTGCGTCTTGGATTGTTTGCCAACACCAATAGCGGGGTTTTGCGCCGCAACTGCTTTAACCACATCCGAAATTTATTATCACAGATATGAGCATCATCAATGATTAAAAAGGTAGTGTTGTTTTCCAAATAATTCGTAATTGAGTATTTAAGTTCTTCAATACTAAGAGATTTACCTTCTAAGCTTTCTGTAGGTATATTCAACGAATTACAAATGTCTAACAGCATCTGTTTAGGTCGAGATGGTTCAACAAAAACAACTGTAAAACCGTCTTTTTCTAAATCAGATACTACCGCCATCGCCAAGGTAGATTTACCAGATCCCTCTTTCCCCACCACTAATAGCGAACTATTTGCTAACAATGACGCTTTAATTCGGCTGAGTTCAGCTTGCCTATATAATTTTATTTCCGCAGTTACATTAGCTTTTGGTGTCTTTTCTATCATATCGTTATCAGTTTCAGTCAATGGTCGTTCTGGTGATGCGGTTTGATTGGGCTGTAATACATCATCATCACCATTGGATGACTTTTCAACATGGTTTTTATTTGACGGAATAAATTGCCATAAGCTACCGCACAATACCGCCACCAATGTTGTAATTGTCATTCCATTCGCTGCGGCGATCGCACTTACTAGAGCTAATACCAGAAAGTTAAGCAGTTTATCTTTAGCCGATAATTTCCCAGTTAGTACAGTTGTTATAGGGTGTCGATTACCAACTGGGCGAGAACGTTTGGGTCGTAATAGGGTCTATGGGATAGCGACGTGGAGATGGCTGCCATTTCTGCTTCCTCGATTTCAAGCTGGATTTCAGGTGGGAGCTTTCCGGGGTTTTCTTCATAAGCTTGAGCAACTTGAATTACTGCCATGCGCTTTGCTTTTACCCGATGCTGTGCTTCTAATTTAATTTGCTGAATGTCAGCACTACTAAATGTTGTTTCTATCTCCTGCGGTTGTAGTGTACTATTTTGTGCTTGAGTTTTTAGAGAACTGTTTTGTATTACAAGTGAGGAACAATTTTCTGCGTCATCTTCTGATGTCGATTCTGGGGTTGCTGACAATTTTTGTTCTTCTGTCACGGGTCCCGATGGTTCCGGTATCGGGTAGCCATCCATCCGTCCGGTAGCCTTGATATGTTCGTGTAATGCGTCCATGTGTGCTGCTTGTCCGGCATCCAGATAAGCCTTGTTCTTAACCTTGTAGGTTGTTATCCGCAAGTACCGCATCCGACCATACAGTGGGTCGCGACCTATGCCATATTTTTTTAAAAATTCTGATATAGGAATTTTTGAAAAATTTTCCACATTTTGACTGTCGCCTACCCTATTGTCTGGCGTAATTAAATTATTGTCTGCCATACTGTCGGGTATAAATTGGTCATTGTCGGATAAACTATTAGGTGTAATTGTATTAGTAGATTGTGGATTGTCCGGTGAATCATTTGTATTTGTTGCCGTACTGTCTGCCGATAATGACTCGTTATTTTCTATTGTGTCTGCCATAGAATTAAGATTGTCTTATGTTTATAAATTTATTGTCTGGCATACACTACACAAGTTAGTACCGTACAATCACTGATTGTCTGCCAGATAGTATTATTAATATTTATTTGTCCGGTAAGAACAATATTTACAGTTAGTTGAAAATATAAATATAGCTAATCAATATTACATTTTTTATGAGTTTTTATTATTAGTAAATAATGAGTATAAAGTATTAGTTGATTGTGGGTTAATTGTTTATCTCAAATTAGAAATACAAGTATCGAACCGTATTGGATCGCGAAGTGAAGAGACTATTCCAAGTTTGCACGTTCGCATAGTTATGAAATCTACTCAAACTAGCTTGTGAAAATAACCGCAGTCACGATTGGTGTCAAATCAACACTAATAGTTAAAGCCTGAAAAATAGGGCTAATAAAATAACCCAGCAATGATTCGTAGTCATTACTGGGTCAATTGTTCACCTGCCAGAACGAGCTTCGTAGGAACGTAATGGCAGAAAATATAAAATTTTTGATCTTATCTTATGTTATCAAACAATTCTCAAGAAATCTTGGCTGAAACCTACATTGGCGTTCCAGCTACAACTGATATTCCAACTCCCCCGGTAATTCAACCAACGCCATATCATTACCTGGCATTACTACCAGCAATTTTGACGGCTTTAACCCCGTTGGTTTTAGGACTGAAGAAAAAAGATAAAGATGATGACGACAAAGAATAGATAACACTAAGCGATCGCTATCCTAAATAAGTAGGCGATCGCACCCTACTACCTTACTTTTTCTCACAACCTATTCCGTTACCATCGCCGTCAAAACGGTGGGGGTCTGGTGGTAGGACTTTGAAGTTACGTTGTTTAACGTTCGAGCATTGTAAATCGGGTGAATCTTTAGGTATGCATAAATCTGGGTAAGCAGGGTCACAGTTTTGTCTAAGTGAGATAGTTGAATTATTATTTAGATAAGTAGCAACTGCGATAATTGTCCCGATTACTGTTCCAACTACTGTTACGATTGTTGCTGTTTTTTCTAAAGATTTCTTTGATTTCTTAGCTGGGGTAAGATGAATTTCTTCAATCTTATTACCCACAGAAGATAGCATAATATTTCTATTATACTTTTGGTATTCTTCTGCCTCTACACGCATACGCGCTGGAACAGGATCTCCATTTAAATCGGCATTAAATTGATAAAATCCTTCGCTATCAGAGTGAACGATATATGATTTACCATCAAGTTCGAGAGTTACCTTTGCACTGTCAACAGTTTTATTTTCATTGTCTAACACACGTCCTGTATAAGTATTGCTAGTCATTTATTTGCCTCGATATAACAAGATAAAATGCTTGAATTGTAGTTTTTTTTAGCCTGAAGATTTACAATCAGACTTAGATAAAAGTAGAACTCAACGCAAATGATTTTAAAAATAAATGCGCTCAGGTGAAGTGATATCAGTATTTAGATATGACAAGTAATTTAATACTTATGCTAAAACGCTGAACTCCAAGAGTTATGCAACGAATTGTCTCGTATTAAAAAACATTTCCTTTAACTAGAAGCCAAGCAAATAGGGGGTAATAATGACTTAAGTATCAAACCACTAACTTTTACATTATCTACAGGTGTCATCAGTACAATTCCTGAATTTATAGAAATTTTATAAAACTTAATAGATAACACTTCTAGATACTGTTAAACTCTTGATTTTAAAGCATTCTGGTTTTTTTCTGTGCAAAAAATATTACTTGCAAAACGGAAATAGCCTCAGTAATTATTCTACCTTATTGCCAAGAACGTTATTCCCATTATTACAACTGCATTGGTTAAAATTTTGCTCTTGACAAAGAATATAAAAGATATGCGATGCCTATGGCGGAGCGATCGCTCATCGCTTCTTTGGGTGCTGGCGCTGCGATCGCGCTTGGTCTTGGGATGAGTATTACAGTCGTTTCTCTGAAGGGGCGAGGTAAAATTCATATCGTTTTAGGGTAGGGAGCAGGAGGAAGATGCACCTTATAAAGAAAGCAATACGCTGTATTTCCAATGCAACCAAAAACCCCAACATCGAGTCGGGGTTTACTTTCAATAAAATATGATTAATATGCGTTTATATATAGTTTTAGCGATCGCTAATAATTACACACATACCCAAAGCTTGCCAAGTCTGGGGTCCAACAATTCCATCGACAAGAACTGTTGGATCATGGTCATTACCTCTTGCTTGAAATTCTTTAACTGCATCTTCTGTTTTTTTACCAAAAAAACCATCAGCTTTTAAAGAGCCAAAATTATATTGACGTAAACGTGTTTGTAAAAGTTTTACAGACTCAGAAGCTGTTTTTTGACGGTCATCACGACGTAAAACGGGCATTCTGTGACAGGGGGTTAGTTGGGCTTGCATTGTATTGTTCTCCTAGTTTTTATAGTTGAATTTACTGATAAGCTTAAATTCATTCTGTCATTGTTAAATTCCAGAATTTCAGCAAAAATATCTAAAAAAGCTTTTAATTAAATGTTCCCGTCATCTTAGAAGCCGATAAAATATCTTGATATATGGATTGTGGAAGCAAGGCGATCGCTATTCCGGGGCGAGTGTTGATAAGCTTTTCCTTTCTTGTAGATATTGCACAAAAGTTTATTTAAGTAATGCAGTAATGCAGTAATGCAGTAATGCAGCAATTAATTAATGATTGTAGTATAAGCAGTTATCTGGTATATAAAGCATTAATCAAACTATCAGCTTAGTTACTCAATGCAGTAATTAATGCAGTAATGCAGTATGTCAGTAATATCGTTAATTAACCAAAAAGGCGGCTGCTCCAAGTCTACAACCGCCGTACATCTAAGCTATTGGCTATCAAAGAAAGGTTATTCCGTCCAGCTTATAGATGCTGATGCCCAAGGTAGTAGTTCCGTGTGGTTGAAATCGATGGAAGATAATTTAATACCAGTTACGGTATTGCGATCGCCTGACGAGCTATTAGAACAAATCCCCGAACTTACACAAAAGTGTGACTATTTAGTTGTAGATGGTCCGGCGGGTTTGGCTGAATCTAGTAGAGCCATTTTATTTCGTACCGATTTAGCACTAGTTCCATGTCAGCCTACTGGGTTAGATTTGCAATCGGCTAGCGATGCGGTGCGGTTAATTAAGCAAGCTCAATCCGTAAGAGGTGGTGCGCCCAAAGCAGCAATATTTATTAGCCGTGCGGTGAAAGGGACTAAGTTAAAAGACGAAGCGATCGCATTGTTATCGAAAACTAAAGAAGTGACGGTGTTAAAAACCGTGATTCATCAAAAACAGGCGATCGCGGATACTTTTGGTCAAGCGGCAACAATTTGGGGATTATCGGGGCGATCGGCTGCTGATTCGGCGCGGGAGTATGAAAAATTATTTGCAGAAATTGTGGGGATGATTAAGTGAATAAGAAAAGAAAATCCCTCGATGATACTTTGGCAAGTGAATTTGTTTACGGTGAAAAGGCTGTTGAACCGGAACCAGTAACTAGTGAGGTTGAGGAAGAAATAATCGAAGAACCAGAACCACCACCTAAAAAAACTACAGCTAAAACAGATAAGACCAAAAAAGCATCAATTATTTCTAAGCTTCAACAAGGTAGTGAAAAAGAACCAACAGTACGATTAACTGTTGATTTACCGCAGTCGATGCATCGTAAATTGTCTATACTAGCGGCTTCTACTGGTAAGAAAAAGGCTGAGATTGTAAGGCTTCTGCTGGATGAAGCACTTGAAGAAGTAGATAATTAATTAAGTAATGCAGTAATGCAGTAATCAATGCAGCATTTAGAAGAAGGAAGGAAAGGGTTTTATATGCTGCCTTTTCCTTCTTAATGTAATAAACAATTATTGTCAGTTTACTTACGGCGCGCGGAAGTATCATGTATGTCACTATGCTCGCTGCCAGTATAAGCATGACCGCCAGGGGCATCAACTGGTGCAGTATCCACAGTGTTGGTAGCACGGAGTACTCCTGCTAGACGACCGGACTCGCCACCTCTAGTAACCTCAATTATGCCAACTCCCGGACAACTACCCTGGGCTGCGTGTGTAACGGATACAGGAACCGGACCGCGCAAGGCAACTACTAAGTATTTCCCATCGGGTGTGGTATCCATCAAGTCTGGGGCAGGGTCGTTGAGCGGTAGATTTACATCATCTTTCACCGAAGCTGCATCACACGGACCCACGCCATTACCCTTACCCGAAGCTGAGGTCAAATCGTAAGTAGTTCTCTCCAATGTTTTAGTATTAAAAACTTCAACATTACCCTGGATGCGGTCAACGTTATGAATATGTGAACCAGATAATGTTCGCGCAATACCGTGGGCATCCCTGCGGGTAGTCGTTCCTGGCAACTGTCCGCTGTTGTTGGGATTGGGATTACCTTCAATGTTGCCGATTGTATTCGTATTGGTATCATCCTTGTAAACCAGTACGGGTTCTGGAATATTAGGCGCATTCGGGGCGGAGCCGAATTTTGTATCATCAATAGTGTACATGGTAAAAGTAGACTGAGCGGCACCCGCACCAGAAGCGGAAACGCCAGCATTCAGCCACATATTATTGTCTACTTGTACGCCACCACAACCAGCACCATTAAAGACTTGGTTGTCATACTCGCCAACAATCGTCATTGGAGTAGTTCTGGTGTTAGCGACCAACAACCCACCTCCACCAAGGGTAATATAGTCATAATCACGTTTAGAGGGTATCGGGCAAATGATGACGTTGTTGGCACGACCACCTTCTGGAACGGGATTTTCATTGCAACCGTTTTCCTTACAATTACCATTCGGTGTCAAATCGCTAAAATCTGCTTCATCGTAGCTGCCTACGATACTACCAATCATATTTTTACCTTGACCATTGCTGCCTAAATAAACCTTGGCATCATCTTCGATGGTCATACCTTTACCCACGCCCAGGGAAGCCGATTTATTGAAGTTCGCCGCGATAATCTTGCCACGGCGATCTCTCTTGATGTCAATGCGTTCTAGCACCTTACCATCCAGGTTCGCTACCAGCAAGGCGCTGCCGTCACTATTCCAGAACGACATATGCACCGAACGACCAACGTTGGTGCCAGTGACGCGGAATAAAGCTACGGCTCCCTTGGTTCTACCATCTATGATGCCCACATAACCACCATTCGGAGCAAATATATTTGCATTCATATATTTATTTTGCGGGTCTGGCAACATACCATGCAGGCGACCGAAGGCTGGCAAATCATCCAAAGTGTTACCAGTCGGCTGTTCGCTGCTGTTGTACTCCACTAAGCTAGCGGGGAATACATCACGGATATCACATGGACCTTCACCAGGACGGTTATTGCCGTCGCAACCAAGCGGTTTTGCTTCCCTTTTACCATTTTTGAGTTGTTTTTCGACATCCTTGCTGTCCCAAACCCAGATCCAGCCACCATTTACTCCACGAGATTCAACACCGGCTACTGAGTTAGATTGATCTGACCCCCAGATTTCATATCCACGGTTGTAGTTATTCTTGGCTAATACCGGAGTGACTGTAAGTATAATTGCAACGACTACAATCAAAATTAATTTTATTATTGAGTTGAAATTATTCATTATCTTGAAGCAATTAGTCCTTCGTTTAGTACAAAAATTTGTGCGGCTTTAAGAACATCTGAACTTAGAAGTCACGCAAGTTGCTATTTCTTGTGTTTTTATGTATAAATTTTCATAACATAGGTAACTTAAAAATGTAGCAAGCTACAATTTTTAAAAATACTTAGTTACGCTGCCGACACTCTGAAATAATATGGGTTCGCTCTTCTTCTTCAGATATAACTGTGTTGGTAGATTTTATTGAACGACTCTCTTGTACAGGGTACTACCAATAGTGTGTAAATGCCAATGTCCCCCTATTGGTAAGAATTTTTTCGTTATCAAACCAATTACACGCTCTGTTTTCTGCTACAAGTTTTTGGTACAGTGATGAAGCGATCGCGCCTGCTCTCCCGAACGCTTCCATAATTACTGGCAACAGCTTGTATTCCTTTCTACTCGGAATGGTCGATCTTAGCAAGATGCGATCGCTCTCCCGAACACTTCCATAATTACTTGCAACAGCTTGTATTTCTTTCTACTCGGAATGGTCGATAAATTTCAGTTAGCAAGCGGCTTTCATACCTTCTAACTCGGCTCCGATACAAAAATCACCTGAAAATGAATTTCACCTAAATGTGAATACCAAGAAATTTTAGTAACTTGATTCGCGATCGCACTATGCATCTCATAGCGACCCGCATCTTGAGGTTTACCGTCAATCGTGGCGCTCGCTACTATTTGCCGAAATAACGGAGTATCATCGCAAGTCCCGACAATTCGGTTATGCTGCACACTCCATTTGATGCTGCTGTGGAACTGTGACTGTAGCGAATCAGTTTGACCGTCGTAGAATGTCATCGTGCTTTTCACTCATATAACGTGCATTATTCCAAGCAACTTAACAAAAGTTTGCAGCGTGTCCTATTTTACACGAACCCCGGTGGACATTGATGTTAGTAAAAAACTTGTTAGCTGGCTTATTTGGAGAGAAATAAAATTTGAGATAGAGTTGCCACTTGATAAAACCTGAATTCAAAGTTTGAAGTTAAAACGGTTAAGAAGCGACAAGCCTAAATTAACTTTTAAGAAGAATATCGGAAAATTTACGAACTAATTACAGTTAGGATATCCGCATATTCCTGCTAACAGATAGAAAAGTTTAATTTTGCTTTTGACTGTTTTTGTTTTTCATATCCAGAGCGATCGCCCTTAGTAGTTCTTCAATAACTTCCGGCGATAAATTACTCAACTGCTTGCTAATATCTTCAGCGTTGCCGTTAAGTTGCAAAACGTTGGAATTAGAAATCATATTGTTGCCACCGATGATGACAATTCCCGGATTATTGCCCATCGCTTTTTGTGCTAACTCAGTGCGCTGTTCTAGCGGCAGTTCATCAATATGTCGCTTAAATTCATCAAATTCCACTAATTGCACCAACTTACCCTGACTAATCTCTTTCATAACCCAGATTATCTCAATTTACTACCTAGTAATAGTTAAGTTTTATTTAAACCCATACTAAGACATTAGTAAGGTCTTTTTAATACTATCTTGGTTAGTGTTATTACCGTTACTTTCTTCACGATTAGTTTTGAGATTATTTGCGATCGCCATCATGATGTCGGACATTTGGTCGCGATCCATTTTGGCGATTAAGTGTTCTAAAAGAATTTTCTCACCTAAGAACAAGTTAAAAAAATGTACCTTCGCCTCAACTGGCAAAAACTCCAGCAGTTTCTCTAAACTGTCAGTTTGGATTGATTTCTTTTCTCGACGAAACTCGCTGATTGACTGGGGCGTAACTCCGGATTGCTCGGCTAAGCGTTTAGCACTAACTCCAAAATCTTTCAGGGTGCTATCAAAAGCTTGATTAAAATTCATTAAATTGTATTAAATTCGCTAATTAGAGAATTATTTTAGTTTGCATTTAGCTAGAATTCGATTATAAAGGAATTGTCTTAATTTTATCTTTACTTTTACAAATCAAGGAAGATTATATATGATTAGCGATGCATAGCATGACTTACTCATAAATTCGAGAGCGAGATTAAACAATCCAGTGTTACAAGCGCGTTAAAAATTTCGGTTTTTTCCTGGAAGAAGTTTTTAGAAACTGCAATTTTTGGCTAAGAACGAGTTTCTTACCCAATCATACTGCTTCAGCAAGTTCCACAGGATCTTTTTCTTTACGGGTATTGCCTGCGAATATATTGGCGAGCAAGCATAAGGCATCTGCCTGCTCCTCTGGTGGTGCTTTAACAATTTGCGATCGCAAAGTGTGTTACTCAAATTCGGTAACAACGGAATTGACTTATTTTTATCTTTACTTTTACAAAATAAGGAGAATTATTATATATGATTACCGACGCATAGCATGATTTAGTTATAAATTCTTAACTTACTACCTCGTTGTAGCGTGTAAAGGTAGATTTAGTATTAATTCGTCACCATTCTTCGCCCGAATGATACTTTACCTTTTCAAACTATACTGCTTGTGGTAAGCAGCTAGAATCCTTATTTTCAGGGGATTGAACAAACCAACTTGCAAGCGCATTAAGAACCTCTGCCTTCTCTTGGGGAGATGCTTCCATCACAAGCGATCGCAAATTGGTTTTTGGTTTAGAGCCAACTAATCGCGAAACATACCATTCCCTTGCATCTTCAGGAAGAACCAATAATAAAGACAAAAATTTTGTGGTTAGCAAGTCTGCTTTACCGCGCCGGAATCGAGACAAAGTAACTTCAGAAACACCTATCAGTTGAGAGATTTCTTTAGCTGATATGTCAAAACGTTCGAGCATTTCATCGAACAGCTTTTGATGCATCTCCATATTTTGTGTAACGATTTCTTGCATTTTTTGCGCCAAATAAATTAAAGAGTTCTTTAAATGATTAAATAGTTTTTTGATGAGATAGGCAAGTGAATTAAACGAAGCTTTAACTATCTTAATCCTAGCAATATCTTAGACCATTGGAGTTGGATCTAGTTCCACGTTCTTCTACTCCAATAAAAAATTAGCCCCGGTCTTGACGGGACGGGGCGTATCTGAAAATTCAACTTAGGTGCATTATGACGCATAACACTGCCAAAATTCAAGGTAAATTTTACCCACTTCAACATGAAGAATGGTTAAGGGATTGTCGAGAGCTAACATCAGCACAACTACAGGTACTTTATTACATTCGCATTCTAGACCCTCTTAACAACGGAATCGAAATTAATGCGGATCAAATAGCAAGGCAGCTATCATCACCACAGCGTCAGGTTCGCAGACAAATCGTAAGCCGCGCATTAAAAGAACTTGTAGCCAAGAAATATTTACCAGGCAAGTATAGTTTTATATCCGCACCTGCTGATGAAACTTCCGAGGAGGTGGAATCCTAATGTCCAAATCAAGAGAGAAAATAGGCGTGCAGTTCTACCCCCTAACCGCCGAAGAAATTAAGCAATGGTATCGAGACAAATTACTTACGACTGCTGGTTACTTGTTAGCCATCAAAAAAATTACCAAGCTACCAGGCTCTAACTTAGTAATTCCCAACGTTCTCAAGTTCTGTAGAGAATGGGAAATCAGTAAATCTGCTTTTTACCGTGCGGTGAACGAACTAAGACAAAAAGGATACACTGATTGGGAAGCAACTCACGGAATAATTCTTAAAGAGACTCAGAAAGTTGTTGCTTTCCCTTCAGAAGAAAAGGAAGAAAAGTGTCCCACGGATGGGACAGTATCCCACGAGCGGGATGATATGTCCCATGAGCGGGACGGTGAATCCCACGAACGGGACGACGTGTCCCATGAGCGGGACAGTGTGTCCCATGAGCGGGAAAATCGTAGCCCGAAACTCGCTCCAGACAAGAATTCCAGCACTCCTCAGATATATACAGAACTAATACAGACTCTCTCAGAAGGCGAGAGAGAGAATTTTTTGAAATTTGCCAAGAAGAAAGCAAGCCAGCTACCAAAACCACCAGAATTACCGTTTAGGTGGATAGAAGCTCATTTTGAAGAATTACACGAACAGTGGCTCGAAACGCAAAACAAAAAAGAAAATCAAAATACTATTTACAGTTTCGATAAATACACCGAAGCCCAGCATCAAATGTGGTACGGACAACTACAAATTGTCGTAGAAGCTGTAAACCAATGCGGAAGCGATACGAGTTTGCGACGATTTTTCGTAGACGATTTTTACAAATGCTGGTTCAATTGGGCGAAATCTGCCCGTGAGGACGTGCGCTCCTTGATAGCAAATAATCCAATACTTGAGAAGAACTATGGTTGAAAATCTTAGTTTTGCGAATAGTGACAAGCTACCTCCTCAAAGCATCGAAGCAGAGCAAGCAATTTTAGGCGGTATCTTGCTTGACCCAGGTGCGATCGCCAGAGTACGTGACGTACTTGTGGCTAAAGCGTTTTATATTGATGCCCACCGCAATATTTATCAAGCTGCTGTAGAACTTGATAACTCCGGTAAGCCCACGGATTTACTGGCAGTTATCGGCTGGCTCTCCGACCGTAATTTGCTTTCCAAAATCGGTGGTAGAAATCAATTAGCAACACTCGTAGACCGGACGGTATCGGCAGTTAACATCGATGCTTTGGCGCAATTGGTGATGGATAAATACCATCGGCGGCAATTGATTAAAGCTAGCGGCGAAATTTACGACCTGGCACACGACCAAAGTGAGGAAATAGGTAAACAATTAGAAAGAGCATCTTCAAAGGTTTTAGAGGTAAATAACAGCGCGATCGCGTCGTTATCCGAACCGACCCCGATGTCAGATATTTTGATAGATGCCTTTGAGCGCATTGAAGAAAAAAATATGGGTACAGCACCAAGCGGGGTGAAGACTGGATTTTATGACTTAGATGCGGTAATCGGAGGATTTAAGCCAGGAAAACTGATAACCATTGCTGGTCGTCCGGCGATGGGTAAATCATCGTTTTTAGGTAATCTGGCTTTAAATATTTCGTCCCTTGAGCAGCTGCCAACTGTAATTTTTAGCCTTGAGATGGGTAAGGAGGAATGGGGAGATAGATTTTTATCGACTGATATGCCTATTGAATCAAGTCTTTTACAGAACGGTAATATTAACAAATCGCAATGGGAACTTTTAGCGCAATCGATTAGTAAGTTAAGCGAATTGCCTATCTACATCGACGATTCACCCCTTCTAACTCTCAATTCAATTCGTTCAAAAGTCAAGCAACTCGTTGCCAAACACGATGGCATTGGCATGGTGGGGATTGACTATTTGCAATTAATGGAAGGAACGGATGGCGATAGTTTTAATCTGGCTTTTCAAATCGGAAAAATCACCAGGGGGTTAAAACAATTAGCGCGGGAATGTAACACAACTGTTGTCATGTTGTCGCAGCTAAATCGTGGCGTGGAAAGCCGCAATATCAAGCGTCCCATGATGTCAGACCTTCGAGAATCGGGGCGAATTGAAGAAGATTCGGATTTAGTACTACTGCTTTACCGGGATGAATATTACCACCCAGATACGGTCGATAGAGGCATTGCCGAAGTAATTATTGCTAAAAATAGGGGCGGACCAACGGGAATAGTAAAACTGCTGTTTGATGCACAGTTTACTTGTTTCAAAAATTTGGCGCGGTAGCTAGTTTGAGGTCGCCGATGCCCTCTTGCCGAAAGAGCGATCGCTAACTAAAACTTGATAGTCAAATGCAGCACTTGGGAAAATTTGTAGGGAATTTATTTAGCAATTAGAGTGTAAAAAAAATGACACTTTTTAATATTGAACAATATCAAAAATCTTATCAACGCGATTGGGATGGTGCTATCTACGACCCTGCTTGGGATGAACTAGATGATATTACTGAAACTCCACAGACCAAAGTTTCCGCAGTTGTGGAAGTTAAAAGTGACGAAGCTTCCGACTGTTGGAACCCGTCCCATTTTGGTGAAGTCCCGCGTAAAGTTGATGCAAACGGAAACCCTACGATTTTTTGGGATGAAAGCATAGAACCACCCCTACCCGATGATTTTGAATCTAACCTTGAATATGAGGAAGCATGGCAGCAATGGCAAAACTCCGACAGCTTGACTTGTGCAGCGGAGTGGGGGCAGGATTTGCTCTCGCCGGATTACAGCTTGGAGAATTTGAACTTATCGGATTCTCAGAAATCGATGAATACTGCTGCGATCGCCTACAGTCACTCTACCCAGGAGTCCACAATTACGGAGATATCAAGTCCCTTGCCTTTGAGGGAGGATGGGGACTCAAGCAAGGTATCGATATCATCACCGCATCGCCACCCTGTCAGCCCTTCTCAATTCAGGGAAAGCGACTTGCTGCCGCAGACGAGCGAAACTGTTTTCCCGCAATGCTCCGAATCGTTGAAAACTACCAACCAAAATACCTCTGCATCGAAAATGTTAGAGGATTACTCAACTGTCCTTTTAACCCAGGGAGCGATTTGTCATATTTCGGATACGTCCTTAAAGAGCTTTACCGCTGCGGGTACGATGCAGAATGGTTGTGTGTATCTAGCGGAGCCTTTGCCAGCCCCTTCGATAGAGGAAGATTATTGCTGGTTGCCTGCTCCCACAGCATTATCTACAAGAGGGAGCCGACCCCCTGGGCTGAACAAGTTAGAAACTTTTTTGAAGAAGAACGAACTAATCAAAAAAGGCGAGGTATTAAACCCGGTTATCCTCTCCGAGTGGTTCGGAATCCCCAGCACCTGGCTCGACCCCTCGGAATCCCGAACGGCAGCAGAATTATTAGAAAACAACGCAGCGCCGCCGGAAATATCCTTGACCCCAGAATTGCCGCGATCGCCCTCCAGAGAATCCTGTACCTCGAATCTATCCTCTAAGAATAATTCTGAGTATCAAGAGATATCCGAAAATTTCTTAGAGGAAAGTAAGTACCAGTTTAAGGTGGGCGATCGCGTTAAAGTCTTAAACCGTAATTTTGGAGAGTTCGGTGTAGAAACTGAAGTTTTAGAAATTCAATCAAACAACTGGGTAATAGTTAATTCCTCAAAGGGTATATATCATGCCGAATACTTGCAACTAATTACACCCGAAAATTTCTTAGAGGAAACGAGAAAAAGTAAGAAGAGTAAACCAGCCAAAAAGCGCCGCAATAAGCAGGGTTGTCTCTATAAGTATCTTGAGAATAAGAAGTTAAAAGACGGTCGAGTTGCTTCATACCCTCGTATAACATCAGACTTTCGCGACCCAGAAAACCCGCATCATTGGCGGTGGGGTTATAACTGGGACGAGAAGATTGATGGAGAATGGAAAGGTCGCAGTATCGGCAGTATCCCCCCTGGATCTGTAGGGATGATAGAAAATATGCGATCGCGCAATATTCCCATTGAAGAAATAATTAGCTTTATTCGTAAAGTAAAGCGTAAAAAATAGTTAGGAATGGGGCAATTCTTAGGCAGCAAGGGCGATCGCTTAGTTAAGTCGTCAAAATATATTCCTAAACGATTATTGCCCCAAGTGCAACGCTTGGAGGTGGAGAAAGCACCAGTGAGAGAAATATTGAGGGTGTTGGGAATAAACCTATAGTCATTGTTAGAAATGACAGTATTTTATCCTAGTTTAATTAGTATTGTGAGCGTTAATTTATATCAAGAAAAGGTTTAAAATTATTTTGCTATTGACTATTGCTACGAATTGCATTGGGGTGTAATAGATTGATTTTAATAATTCGCGATCGCGCTACAAAAGAACAATTAGATGAAATGTTACAAATGTGGGGAGTTTTTATTAAAATAGCAGTTGATATCGAACGCGAAATCCTTGCTGGTGGTTCCGAACGCCATTATGAATGCGAGCAAGAATTGTTAAAAGATGGTAGCAAGCAAAAAGACTTGTGGGGTGCTGATTGGTGTCCTTACACGCAAGAAATAGTTTTTGAATCAATTATTAATATTCGCCCCAGCCAAAACAATCGTACTATGATAGTTGAATCCCCCATCATTAGAGAAAGAATTACCATTATTACCAAACGATTACTAGGAGAATTATAATGCCTAACTGGAACGCAATTGAAGCAAGTTTTTTAAATCAATCGATGCCCCAAAAGTTGGGAGAATTGGCTGCAACGTTGGCGCGTCTAAAATCCTGGAGTCAAAAAAATGCTAATGGTGAAATAGTTCCGGTGTTATTAAAAGAAAGCTTACTGTATGTCAATTTGTTACAAAGACAAAATCATCTTCATTATGCCGAACTAACCCAACTGCAAAAGTTACTACAAGGGTGGGTAAATCGAGGTGATAATTCAACCGAAATTGTAAACCTTGTTCCCACTGCTGCTATTTGGTCAGAACGAATACTTGATATGTCGGGTTTATTGGTTGCCGCAGATTCAAAAACTGCCTAATGACGAGTAATGCTTGCAGGTCAGTAACTCAACCCTAAAGGGATTGAGCTTGTAAGAAATTGCAAGCTGTGCTGACCAGTCTAAGTCTTCACTGACTACGTTTTTTGAGTCACGATACCGGAGAATGCGAAGCTAGTTTTCCGCTCTATCATTTGCAATTAAACAGTTTTAAAGTCACTGAAACAGTGTTGCAAGTCTAACAAGCTCTCAAAACCTTGACGAAGCTAACATCACCCAGAAATGGAGGGACTTATGTCCAAAACATTAGTATTAGACACAAACAAAAAACCATTAGATCCAATTCATCCAGCACAAGCGCGGCAACTATTACGGAACAAAAAAGCAGCAATCTTTAGACGGTTCCCATTCACAATCATCCTTAAGAAAACCTGCCCAGATATCGAAGTTTCACCATTGAGATTAAAGATTGACCCCGGTGCAAAGTTTACTGGGATGGCATTAGTTAACGATTCAACTGGCGAAGTTGTATTTGCAGCCGAACTAAAACATCGCGGCTTTGCAATTCGAGATGCTTTAACTTCTAGAAGACAATTAAGACGAGTTAGACGAGCTAGAAAAACTAGATACCGTCCACATCGGTTTTTAAATAGAACTCGTCCCGATGGTTGGCTAGCACCAAGTTTACAAAGTCGAGTTGAGAACATCAAAACTTGGGTTGAGAAGTTGCGTAAATTCGCACCAGTTGAAGCTATTAGCCAAGAGTTAATTCGATTTGATATGCAGCTAATGTCCAATCCAGATATCCAAGGAAAGGAATATCAACAAGGGACTTTGGCAGGCTATGAAACCAGGGAATATTTGCTTGAAAAGTGGAATAGAGAATGCGCTTACTGTAGCGTTAAAGACGTTCCCTTCCAAGTAGAACATATTCATCCTAGAGCTAAAGGAGGCAGTAATTCAATTACGAATCTGACATTAAGTTGCGAAAAATGTAACACCAAAAAAGGAACTAAAGATATCAAAGAGTTCCTCAAAAAAGACCCCGCAAGATTACAAAAAATCTTGAAACAAGCTAAACGACCATTAGCAGATGCAGCGGCAGTAAACACTACTAGATGGGCGTTGTTTAGAGCTTTGAAAGATACAGGACTCCCCATAGAAACAGGCTCAGGAGGTTTAACAAAGTTTAACCGTAGTCAACAAAAGTTAGCTAAAACACACTGGATTGATGCGGCTTGTGTTGGTCATTCAACTCCAACTCTCAATATCAAAGGAATCAAACCATTATTGATTACTGCCAATGGTCATGGCTCTAGACAATCTTGCAGGACTGACAAGTTTGGGTTCCCTTCTAGATACGTTCCAAGATTCAAGTTTGTTAAAGGCTTTCAAACTGGGGACATTGTAAAAGCAGTTGTAACAGCAGGTAAGAAAATGGGTGAATATTTTGGGAGAGTTGCTATTAGAACTAACGGAACTTTTAATATCTCGACCTCGGACGGATTAGTTCAAGGAATCAGCCACAAATATTGTTCAGCGATTCACAAAAAGGATGGTTACAACTATGCCAATTAAAAATACCACGGGGATTAAAATCCCCCGTGTCGCTTTCCTCTCAGGGCTAAAGCCGCTGAGTTTCCCGCATTCCGTGAGGTTTTTATGACTGCTTTATAGAGAGTGGGGCGATCGCACTCCTTACCCTCTTTCCCTTACTTTGCTACAATTCCCTTACCTCAAAAGCGCGTGTATCATGCCCCAAGGATTCGGTAAACCCCAGCCCAATAAAATCGATAAGCTAATTGAGCGTGCGGTACGTTGCTTCCAAAAACGCCAACCAGAAGCACTTGACCAAATATTTGATAATCTACTAAACCCTCATCTAAACAATCAGGTAGTAGCGGGTGCTTTAGCGATACTTGATGATGACACTGACACTAAGTCGTGGCTTTGTGGTTACTTCGCATCGGAAATTAATTGCACTTCAGACAACGATAAACCGCGTCATCCCATCATCCTGCTATCCAAACTCCTGATCGTGTCTGGAATGGAACCATTCAGCGACTTTATGCCCTATCCTGGCTGCCGCATCATGATTATTAACCACGAAAAGTTTGAAGCCCTACCTCCTAAAGTTCAAGCCCTGGTGCAAGAATCTTTTAACGTGACCGAAAGCAACTGGGAAGAAGCACAGCAGATAAATGATGCGCTGCTAGAAGAGTTGATGGTTGAATATTCGTGATGGGGCGATGAGCGAAACTCCACCTTATTGCGATCGCTCTTCTCGGCATTGACAACATAAATTAACTGAGCGGTGAGTGAAGCTCCATCGTAAGCGATCGCGGTGTCTCCCTTTCTTTTTAATAAATGCAACTTTATCAATACTTTTTATTTTTATAAATATAAATACTTAATCTATCAACTAAAAATATACTTCTTTGCTAATTTCCTTAAATCAGTAGAATCATCCTACCTGTTCAAGATGAAAATTAACTAATATAAATCAGATGATGTATCACCTGATGCATTTAATATTTAATCAAGTTTCATAATTACATGAATACCAAAAAACCCTTGGTTATTAATCAACCAGAGGTGAGTCAATTTATCCGCGAATTGAGACTTTTAACTAAACTAACCCAGGAGAAGTTTGCAATCAAAATAGGCGTAACTTGCTTAACCATAAGCCGCTGGGAAAACGGACGCAGCCAACCTTCACCTTTAGCTATGGAAAAAGTTGAGGGAATATTGGAAGAAATGGGCGATACTCCTTCGGAGTCACTTCGCGATCGCGCAGAAGAGTTACGGTCAAAGTATTTCTAAAAATTAATTACGTTTAGATAATAAGGAATCATAATCATGGATGAAGTTGTTAGAAAATTGGCAGGCGTTGGATTTCCAGCAGTTGTACTTCTGATCGCAATGGCAACAACTGGTTTGGCTGGTGCTGCTGCAATTACTGCGGCATTAGCAATGTTAGGACCAGGCGGAATGGTTGGCGGTATTGTATTACTTGGAATAATAGGATTAGCATCAGATGCACTGTCGAAATATGGATTGACAGAACTACTCAAGGGAATTTATGAAGAAAGAAAAGTTAAAGGCGAATCTTTGCATAAGCTTCGTAAAGAAATTGACGGTTTACTAATTAGCAAAGAATTGAAGCTGATTGTTAAAGAACATATTGGTTGTATTTGAGTAAATTGTAATTGTTTTTTCTAGAAGTTATCAAAAACTGCGAATACCTTACAAATTCCTAGAATTAAAACTCAACCATTCATTATCCATATACATTTTATTTGGAAAGAGCGAATCAAGTAAAAAATATTAGTATGTCTTTAAAGCCAATCCCATTAATCAGCTAATAATTACAGTGTTTTGCCCGTAATTAACAGCATTAAGTTTCAAATAATTTGGATTAAGCATTATTAGTTCTAGTGAGGTAAATTAAATGTCATATTCTGTGGAAATAAGTCGAAATAATCCAACTGCTTTTTTGTTTGCTATTGACCGTTCTGGATCTATGAGTGAAGTTACTCCAGAGGGAATGAGTAAAGCTCAAATGTTAAGCGATGTAATGAACCGACTTTTTAGTGAGTTAATTCTAAAGTGTGCTAAATCTGAAGGAACTCGCAATTACTTTGAGATTGGTGTAATTGGTTATGATACCACTATAGGAATTGTTAATCCCCTTACAGGAGCGTTAGCTCAGGAATGGCTAAATCCAATTAGTCTATTTGAAACTAACCCTTTGCGACTAGAAGAGAGAAGGAAGAAAATCCCCGATGGAGCTGGGGGTATCATTGAAACTACTGTTAAATTTCCTGTTTGGTTTGACCCTATTGCTGAAGGTGGAACACCAATGTGTTCTGCATTGCAGATAGCTTATGATGTTCTTAATTATTGGTGTGCAACTCATCCAAATGCCTATCCACCTCTCTTTGTTCATATTACTGATGGACAAAGTACAGATGGAGATCCAGAAGAACTTGCTCAAAAGATTCACCAGCTATCTACTAATGATGGGAATGTTTTGGTTTTTAATATTCACCTTTCCAGTAAGGGTGGAAAAGAGGTAATTATGCCGTCTTCAGTCTACGGCTTACCAGATAGTTATGCTGAAAAGTTATTTCGGATGTCAAGTTATTTGCCTAGTGTTATGGCAACAATGGCTAGGAGAGAGGGAATAGAAGATATTTCATCAGAATCCCGTTGTTTTGCATACAATGTCAAAGACTTAGCTACTCTAGTTGCACTTTTAGATATTGGTACAAGAGCAGCAATGGATGTTGTAGCAATGGATCGATAGGACAAAATAAGTAAATTAAATTATGGCTAGGCAATCATTGGCTTTCAGTATTTTTTTGTTTTTTATCATAGTCTCTATCTTGCTAGTTTTGTTTGCAAAAAAACCTGTTTCTGAAAGGAGAAATAAACTGGAAATAGATATACAAGATAAGGAGACAAACAACGATCAACCAAATGATAAAGTAGCATCTCAAGAGCTTGAAACACAACTTACACAAGAACTGCTTGCCAACAAGCAAACCTCATCTGAATCAGAACAGTTAAGAAATATTGGGGATTACGTATTCAGAATTCGGAGCTTTCATATTCAAAAAAAGGGTCTGAGTGAAGCCGAATGTGAAGACAAAAATGCTTTAAGTAAAAATTCTTTAAATTTGCGAGTAGCTGTTGCTGATGGTGCAACTGAAAGTTTATTTAGTGATGTCTGGGCAGATATCTTAGTAAATAACTATGTCGAGAAAGGTGCTGACTTTTTCCAATTTTCTGAACTAGAGTCTGCAAACCAAAAATTTGTTCAAAAAACAAGTCAACAAATCTTAGGGATGCCTGAAACTAGACAGTGGTTTATGTATGAAAAACTAGAAAGAGGAACCCATGCTACTTTAGCGGCGGTTGAATTTTCTTCTAGTTTGGAAAGGGTTCAAATCTTAACAGTGGGTGATAGTTGTGTTTTTTGGTGCAATGGTAATGCAGATGAAGTAAATATGCTTCCAGAATTATCACCCGAAGATTTTGGATCTTTTCCAGCTTCTATTTGTCATCTTTCAAAGACTTGGCAGAGTTTAGAACAAAAAATAGTAAGGAAAGAAGTTACATTTCAAAATACCTTACAAATGATTTTATGTACAGATGCTCTAGCCTGCTGGTTAGTAACAAAGTTAAAAAGTCAGCCTTCTAATTGGGAAAGGTTATTTCAAATCTCTGACGATAGCTCTTTCACAAACTTTATAGAAACTCTACGCGAACAAAATAATATCCGAAACGATGATGTTACTGCGGTGCTAATTGATGTCTTACCCCTCAATGTCTGATTACCGTGAAGTTCTTCAAACTCCTAAAGCATCTTTCAAAAGTTTTGAACTTCAAGATGCAAGTGTTAAGCAGACACCACTAGGTCTTCCTTCTTTAGTTTCTGGTGGATTTGCTCTTACAGCGTGTTTAACAACCCAAACTAATGGCACGAAATCTACTTGGGCAATCCGGTGCTTTCACAAAGAAGTTCCGGATCTTCAAGAACGCTACCAATATATTAGCAATTTTTTACAGAATAAAAATGATGATTTTTTTGTAAAATTCAAATATGAAACAGAAGGTATTAAAGTTCAAGGAAAGTCGTATCCAATTGTCAGAATGGCTTGGGTTGAGGGTAAATCTTTAAGTGAGTATATTCAAGATAACCTCAACAATTACACACAATTAAATAATCTTGCTAGTCAAGTTAAAGCAATTAGTCAAAGACTTCGTGAACTTAAAATGGCTCACGGTGATATACAACATGGGAATGTATTAGTTCGTAATAATGGTAGCTGTGTCCTAATCGATTACGATGGAATGTATGTTCCAGGGATGCCTTACAAAAATAGTAATGAGATAGGTCATGTAGCTTTTCAACATCCACAACGCAACAGCTTATTTTTCAACGAAAAAATTGATAGATTTTCTACTATTATTTTTTATGTAAGTGTTCTATCATTAGTTTCACCTTCAGGAAAAAATATTTGGCAAAAATATCATACTGGTGAAAATTTAATCTTTGGGCGAAAAGACTATCAAGAACCATATAATTCGTCTATATTTTCTGAACTTTTACAAAATTCTCAGTTAGCTCCATTAGTTACTCGCCTACAACAGATTTGCCGTTGTAACATTGACGATGTTCCCACTCTAGATGATTTTCTTAATCCTCATATTGATTTATCATTACTAAAAATTGCTACGACCTTACCTATAACAGCAGTTTCAACTGATGCAATAGCCGCTTTTGAGGCTAAGAAAACTTTAGAATTAGTTGAACAAGAAGGAGAAAAAATTACAGTTATTGGACAAGTTATAAATATTTATTTTTATGGTGATATAGTATTTATTAATTTTGGCACTCTTAAGGAAACTGTAAATAATTATGACCCATTTACAATTGTTATATTTTCAAAAGGTTTAGGCAATTTGCATAAGGTTAAAAATATAACGTTAGATGAATTAAAACTCTTTAAAGGTAAGTATCTAAAAATTACAGGGATACTTGAACTATATTCAAATAGAAGAGGAAATATTACACCTGAAATTGTTGTTGAAGACCCTTATCAACTAACAGTTCTCACCTACAATGAAGCTAATGATATATTGAAACCTTCTACTAAAACTACTCCACTACCAGTTCCAAAGCCCTTGTATACGCAGCCACTTCCACCCAAACCTGTTCCGCCGCCTGCAAATCAGCCTGTAGCAACACAGTCTCCTTCTAGCCCTCCAAAACAACCAGCCCCCTCTACTCCATCTACAACAAAGCCGCCTCAAAATACAAGGAATGTTTCCAGTAATCCTGCATCTACAACAAAGCCGCCTCAAAATACAAGGAATGTTCCCAATAATCCTGCACCTACAAACAGTAGTACAACTTCGCAAAATGATTCATGTTTCATTGCCACAGCCGCTTATGAATCTAAAAATCACCCAGATGTAGAAACTTTCAGATTATTTCGAGATAAGATTCTACTCAAATACAGTGTCGGCAAATATTTAGTTGTTGCTTACTACAGAGTTGGCCCTTACTTAGCTAAACTAATATCCTCATATTTACCATTAAAACAATTTGTTCGCACCAAACTTGAGCATTTAGCTAAGTGGATTCGAGCCAAAAAAATTATATAAAACTTTTTCTGATTTGATTTTTGTTAGAGGAATTAATACAGCGATCGCACTTCCCACTAAATTCTTAGAGGAATTCTACCAAACAATGAGTTACTGGCTATTTCAAGGCAATCCCAAATATTACCGTATCATTGAAGGTATCCGCGACTTTGAACAAATGCCTTGGCTAACAACACGCTATGCCCTAGACATGGTTCCTGGTGATGGGGTACTGATTTGGAAATCTGGGGATAAAGCAGGAATTTATGGCATAGCTGAAATTATCAAATCTCCTGAGCTGATCAAAAATCCACCTGATATTGGCTACTGGATTGATACAAGTCGTATTGGTACTAAGCCTTGTGCCAAAATTCGCTTTACCAGTAAGTTGATAGACAAGCCATTGTTAAAAGAAGACCTTAAGCTTGACCCAGTACTCAAAACATTAACAGTAATTCGTCAACCAAATTCTACAAATTATAAAGTTACACAACAAGAATGGCTGCGGGTGTATGAATTGAGAAAATAGCGTTTTTTGCGCGATCGGCTAACTTTAGAAGAAGATTTAAAAGCTGCATAGTTATGCGATCGCTCCCTCCCTCCGCTGACCTTAATAAGGCGATCGCTATTCCTGCATTATTGACAGGCAACCGCACCCATTGTTTTGATTCGTAATTAATTTTAATATTATCGGTATTTCATCAACACAAATAAATATGAATAACGAATTTCAACCAGTAAACGATGGGGAAATTATATCTCTCAATCATCAAGAAATTGGTCGTTACTTAAATCTACCGTCAAATGGTTTTGCTGATGTACAAATCAAGTCCGAACAGTTTGCAAGGGTAATCAAACGAAAATTAAACATAAAAGATGCTAAGGGGCAAACATTCTTTAAAGAAGGTATAAGTTGTGAAGTTTTTAAATCTGGCGCTACAGGCTTACAAAAAGGAAAACTAAGAGCTAAATTAGTTTTAGAATTTTGCCCTGACGAGCTAAATGTTGGAGAAAAAGCTGCGGTCAATGAACCAGAATTACCCTTGGATGATATTCATCAAATGATAGAATAGAAAATTTTTTATGATGATTATTGTACAAAAAATTGTCAACAGTTGTAACAGAAAGCGGTTGTATATGGCAGTGTTTCTAACTTCTATCACAATTGTTAAAATCTGCACCATTTACTCACAATAAATCATCCCAGACATTGTTAAGTTTGGTGATGATTTTCACTGATGTTCCCACTTATCAAACTAAGTGTTTTTGGTTTTCATAGCCGTAATCATATTGAGAAGGGCATGACGATAACGTGAAACGTTTGCTTAAAGGGCATTGTAAATCTATAAATAAAAGTTTGAGGATTAACACACACCGGCATTTCATTCGTAACGAGTTAAGAATACAAACATATAGCTTTAACTTGTCAGGAATGAGTGACTTTTTTGAAGCTGTCTTTGTATTTTTTAGGCGATAGTAGAGTAGAGTGAATGATAAATTTTGCGAAGACGTTTTAAAGCTCTTTCCTTACGCTTTCTTAATGCTGTTTCGTTTTTGAACTTAATACCTCTTTGTTCTAACAATTCAAGAATTTCTTTCCACGTTAACTTTTCTACTATTTTTAGAGTTAAAATTTCTTTTTCTTCTTCGTCTAATTTTTTAAATGCTAATAACACCTTTTCTAAATTTTCGTTAATTTCCTCTATACCAACAAGGCTGCAATCCATCGCAAACTCTACTTTATCTTCTTCAAGCTGGTAAAGTTTTTTTCGTTCTCTACTATGCTCCCTAATTATGTTATAGGATGTGGATCTAATCCAGGGAAGAGGATTTTCAATGTATTCTCCTCTTTCAATTTGTTTCACACCACGAAGGTATGCGTCAATTAAGATTTCAGTAACACTAAAACTCTGTGATAGGTTAAACTGGGTAAGGCTACGCAGGACAAAAGCTAGCGTAGAATGAGCAGAAGAACTACCAGGAAACAGCAGCGTCTGAAACTCTGCGTCAAATGTTTGGCGAGAATAATTGGCTACCATCCCATCCTCCATTTGAGTAAATAAGGCACAATTAAGTTTTTATTCATATGCGTCAATTCACTGTACCTTTTAGTGCAAAAATGAAGTTTTTGTGACATTTACTCATTTGAGTCACAAAAACTAGCAGTAATTCACTAAATAGAGATGGGAGCATCCAATGCAATAAAATATTCTCGGTCGCTTGCTTCGGTCATGCTGCATTCACTAAGTACAGTTATCGCAATAGCTAGACTTTGCGATCGCCGAAGATGACGCGATCGCCGCAATACTCCTGCGTATCGCCCGCGCAGGAGTGTTAAATAAAGCTATTCTATAGGCTTTATGTAATGACAAAGTATATTTAAAACCTGCAAGGATGCTCAATGAAAATAGTCACAAAAGTTTTATGTTTTCACTATTATTAGGAGGTTAAATATAACCAAATATGTTCCATTTTTCTCTAATAAGATACTGCACATTGTAAATAAGTTGTTACTTAGTACAAAGTGTAAGTCTGAGCAGAATTTGGTAAGGAGCCAAAAAATGATTGATTTACCGAAATTAAAATTAATGAGTAGTCAAAAAATACCTTTAACTCGCGATCAAAAACAAATCATCCAAGAATATTGCTATTTAGCTGGTCTAAAATCTTTATCTGAAGAACAGTCTGAGCAAATGACGGAAATACTCGTACTGGCGATGGAAGATAAAGTAATTGACTTTCTCATTACAGAAGCAGACCATTTTATTGGTCATAAGTTTAATATGATTGATGAAGAAGAATGCAAAAATTATCAGGCAAATTTACGCGAGTATTTGTTACTGGATGAATTAGAAGTTGATAAAATTCTCTTCTGAAATTATTAGATAAGACAAGTATTGAATTGGTAGAGTGTAATCAGAAGCGCTCTATCAATTAATGATTTTAACTACAATGTCATAATTACTATTAGTACTATCGATGTTAAGCAATAAAAGGTAAACATCAAATAAAAACTACTAATATTTTGAAGTAATGTAATCAACTCCAGTCGCGGATTTAACCAAAGAAGCGATGCCTACGGCGGGTCTTCTCTTTGACCATCACATTAATAGAATTTGTCATCACGTAGCGTGTTCCCTTGAAACTAAGTGCCGACAATCACAGTTTGCTGTATAGTAGTGCAGGGCGTTCTGCTTGCCTTACTCGCTTTGCTATCGCATTCGGGGAATATGTATTTGATAATCACCGTTTTGGATTATTATACCGCAGAAGGTAAAGATACCTTTAGGGGTTCTATAACGGTCGGTGTATATTTGCACCGACCGAGCAGAAGTTGATAAAATGCCTGTAATGCCTGTGGTTGACCTTTCCTCAAAAATGCGGAGGGTTGCGAATTGCAACCGACCGTTTAATTACCAAACAAATTGGTAATTAGAAAACGCCTATGATTTACCATCCTCAAAAGTGAGGCTGGTGATGCCAGACTCTACTTTGTATTTGTTGGTGTAATTGGTGGCGGTGTTTTTCCTTTCCATACCGGGTATTCGGTTTTAGGATGCGGTTCAGGAAACATTTCATATTGAAGTAATGCCACATAACCCAATACCCCGAAAAGCGAACCGGTTATTAATAATAGAATTGCGAAGATAATTTTAGAAATGAATTCTGGTTTATATTGCACGGTTTGGTAAACCTGGTTAACCCGGTTAATAAATTTACTTAAACTTTACGAACACTAATGTATTCGCTAGCAACAGCAGCAGTAGCACCTAACCCATCCATCTTGGACATCAGTGCGGCTAACACATCGCCGTCTACTGTAGAAGACGCTTGCAAAGCCTTTTTAGCTTCAGAAAACTTTTTAACTATGTTTAATTTAGCTATAACGAGTTACAACCGATGTGCTTATTTCTGCCATCCGTTCATCAAAATTCATAATTTTCTCCCTAATTTTTAGCTCAAGTAGTAGTTCTAAATGGTTCCAAATAAAATCTTCTAGGTTAATTTCAGCAGAAAATTCCCAGCCTAATTGAGTTTTAACTAAGGCATTTGGGTGTAACATACTCGATTAATTATAAATTCAACCATTATTATTAAACAAGAAAGCGATTGTCTAAGCCTATACATGAAGTTTTAAAAACTTTGATGTACAGTTATTCTCTAAAAATGTCGCTTTTGAGCGATCGCTCGAAAACGATATAGCGTCTGTATAAAAGAAAAAGCAGCGACTATAACTAGTACTGCCTTCTTTGAAAAAATATTTGATTGATACTAATTTATCAATTCCAACACCGATGGGAACCAACGTAATTGCTGGATTGTTTTGTTATTTCTAATCGCTTCTTGCAAAATAACCTTACTGTGCTGCTTGCCTAATTCAGTTGGTAAATACAACGGCTGTCCATCTTTCTTCGCAGTCAGACTAGGATTTTTGACCTGCAAGCCAAAATTAATTAACATCTCGTTCATTACTTTGGCATTACCTTGATTGGTATTATTCTTACTCAATTGCTTGCCAGTACGCTCAACATACAATTTGGCGAGGTTCGTAGCAGTCAGCAACTCATCCTTAACCGGGGTCGGCAGGAGTTGTTTAGCAGCTTCCATATGAGCTTTCAACTGTGGATACGCTTTACCGATTTGATTAGCGATTAGTCCTTGTACTAGGTTCGAGTCAACAGTACCGAAGCAGAAGACACAAGCGATCGCTTCACTAATCTCTTTCGCCGTCGGCTGTTGAACGTTTACCTCTTCTTGTGGTTGAGAAGTTGGTTGTTGCCAACCTTTAATTTGCTGCATCCAAATCCGCACACCAATAGTTGCAAAAGCTTTGTACGCTAATTTGGCTTGCTCCGTGCAGTATCTACCAGCATCGAGTGCGTAATATTCTAGGATGATAGCGATCGCCATATCAGGAATACCGTCAGTTCGCCATTGATTTAGGTCGGCAGGCTTAAAGCCTTGACTCATAAGTATTTCAGCCAGTTTTGGTGGCTTTAGGTCGGCAGCACGAAAAAGTACTTTTCTTACAGACTCATCGTCAACACCTGCAAGTCTCGCTGTAGCCCGAATACTAGCCTTACTTCTTCCTTGACCATCAACTTCAATTTCTGATTTTATCTGCTCAACAACACCAGTCAATGACAACTGTGTCATAATTTCAAATGCTCCTTATTTACGTTTGGGGTAGAGCAGGCACGTTACTCTTGCCGGAGAGTGCCTGTTCTTTATCTTATAATTGTATACTGTTGTACGACACTTGTGAAGTGATGTACAACAAGAATATATATTAAATGTAGGACGGCAGTTTACATTAGAAGATGTTGAGAGGTAAATATGGTGAAAATCAGGCGTTATGTAGATGTTGAGGCATCAGGAATAGGAGAGAAAATCAAGCAAGCTAGAAAGGCATCGGGGCGATCGGTCGAAGTTTTAGCGGGAGCAGCAGGGATTAGTCGCACGTACTGGCATGATGTTGAGGCAGAAAGGATACGAGAAGCTTTGCCAGAGAACACTCTTAGAAGAATTGAGCAGGTACTTGATGTTGATTTTGGAGTAAAATTTGACGATTAACCCCTTTATACGCGAATTAATTTATCTTTTGTGCCTAACGCGCTATGTCCTCCGCATACGCGATCGCTGATGCTATGAAACGAGGGAGAGCGATCGCGATCGCCCTACTTAGCTTAGACATCTACGTATTGATTGACAGGCATCTTTTTGTCTTCAAAGGTATTTATAATACTTTTATTTAGAAATATTTATTTTTTGAGCAATGTTAATCTTTACTTGTTTAAAACATAGGTTCTGGCAAGCAGGATGCATTTGTCTGGGAATTATTTTGAGTTGCTACTTGATGTGGATGTTACCAGCGAATGCCACTTCCATAAAACCATCCGTAAAAGAGATTCAAGTCAGTCTTGGAAGTAGTACCTCAGAGTTAAAATTCTTCCCAGAAAAAATAGAGTTTATTGCAGGTCAAAAATACAAACTGATCTTAGATAATCCGAGTCCAGAAAAACACTATTTTACTTCTAAGGATTTTGCCGATGCAAGCTGGACGCAGAATGTACAAGCAGGCAAAGTAGAAGTAAAAGGGGCAATACATGAGGTAGAACTGAAACCAGGAGGAAAAGCCGATTGGGTACTTATTCCTTTAAAGTCAGGAACCTATGAACTACACTGTTCTATAAAAGGACACGCAGAAGCAGGAATGAGAGGAGAAATCGTTGTTTCTAATAGTTAACTGTCTCATTAAATCTATCTTCCACCTTTTCTTTCACTAGCAGCCCGACCACCGCAAAGGCTGCCATCACTAGCTGTCTGGTTAGGAGTATCGCATCTACCACTTCCAGAACCAGTAACTGTACCACCACTTCCACCCGTTTCTGATACTGAAGGGCTGGGTTTAAATCCGCAAAGACGGGATAAGTCAAAGGTCTTTGGTGTGCTAGTTTGGGCATAACAAACAAAGGTTTGTCCGCTTGTCTTAGAAGACGGATAGTTACGATATTTTAATGCTGATTCCATTCCCGTTTGCGGTACGGAAGCAATCAAAAGAGTAGATAATAAATAGCTTGTAGCACCCATTCTTTTATAAATTAAGTGTTATTAACCCAAGGGTCTAACAAGCAAGTAGCTTTTTCAACGATTAACCCTTGGCGTGTACTTAATTAAAGGTATCTGGTAATACAAATATTTAGGTAAAGCTTCTTTGATAAATACCTGATGTTTTGTACTATTTATGTGTAGCGATACTTTATAAAATCATTAGTTATATAAGGTTATAGAATATTTCTCAAGCTTCTTTCTATAAAAGACATCCCTGAAAAAGCGATCGCTCCCTCTAATCCTTCCCAAAGGGTTGCTCCCACCGCGACCAGTTTTGTTTGTTGAACGGACTTTAAGGATTTTTTTGTGTTTGAGCAATTTCGGTTAGTTTTTGATAAAATTCTTCTTTAGTAATTTCAGAATTCAAAACTTGGTCGTAATAAACTTTTAACTCGTTTTGAGCTTCAATATCAAAATTTGCAATACTTTGGGGAGTCATTATTCCAACAACGCTATCGTCGTCTGGAGGTAAACTTCTAAGAAAACTCCGATAATATTTTGAATCGTGCTTTTTATTCCATTCATTAAGTGGAAAATTTTTAATCGTATTAAATATTTCAAGTGCAATTCTACGTGCATCAGCTTCACTATTCCATACTGTCAAACTGTCAAATCTTGTTGCCCCCGGTGGTTGTGCCATTACTAACCACTTATTAGATATTTTTGACTGCTCTACCCAAGTATAAGAAAAACCTTTTTCCCCAGGATTAGTTTCGGTAACTACACAGCAGTATCTGTCTTCATTGTCGCTAAGAACTGTAAAGTTTAAGTTTGGCGTGCTAATTGCCAAGTCATTAGCAACTCGTTTTAAAATTGCAAATCTTTTCTTGGTAGTATGAAATATTGGTATTAAATTGTGATCGCCTACGGCGGAGCTTTGCTCATCGCTTTGAGATTGTTTAATAAGTAACTCGATTTGAGTCTTGATACTTAAATAAACTTTGTCTGGTTTTGGATTTGGATTAAAGCCCTTAGACATAAGCACTTATGAAATTAACTATCATATTTCATACTATCTAAAATTTTCAATCCTTCCCAAAGGGTTGTCCCCACCGCGTCCAGTGTTCTTTATTGAAAGGCGATCGCCACTTCTGTATCAAAGCCTGTTCCAACTGCTGCCGTTTTTTAGTATCGGTCGGAGTATCCCACCAAAAAGCAATGTTAACTGCTGTTTTCAACTTGTAACGGTAATGCAAATCTTGATAAGAAGCAATGTAATCCTTGCAATCGTGTACGCCTTTCCAACGCTTGTTAGAACGCAAAGTTTCACCAACGTACAAAATTAAATTAGCAGCCGAATCAACCACAAAATATAAACACGCTTCTCCTGGGTAATCAGCAGGTATCCGATAAAACGCCATTGATTGTAACTGAAGGGTCAATGGGTCAATTTTATCTGGGTCGCAGTGGTCTGGTGGCAGGTCAAACAATGCTGCTTGCTGTGATGGTGGTGTTTCGCGTACTTTCTGCTGATAATTAACTATCTGTGCTTTCCACCGCTGTAATTCCTCAGCACTCATTACAAATTCGTCGCGGCGTTTGGATTTATATTCTTTACTGGGAAATAATTCTATCTGCCCCTGTGGTGGCGGTGGTGGTGGATATGCAAACAGTTCCAGTTGATGCGGTTTAACTGGCGTGTCTTTAAATAAATCTAGCTGGTTTGGCTCTCCCATTCATAAATCTATATCGCACCAATCAATAATATATGTTTTGGGGAAGAAAAACCACTCTTGGTTAAGGTGCGATGCTGAAGGGCGCGATCACAATAACGGCTGTTTCGATTAGATACTTATATCAAAAGACACTTAATGCTTATAAAATTCTTGTAGAAGCTACAGTAAAGGCTATAAACGCAAAACATAAGAACATAATCACTATCCATCGTTCGGACGGTTCTGGATTTTGGCGTGCAGAACGAGTATTCTTAGCAAGTATAAATCTGTAATGGGCAAGTATACCAGGTACATAACCTGCAAGCATTACTATCGAAGCTGCACATGCACCATTAGCTATCTGGTAGATAAATTTTGGTGGTGATGAAACCACTACTATTGGTAGAATTCCAATTAAAAGCGAAACCATAACTGCGGTAATTACTAAATAATCTGCCCAAGGAATCCATACTTGAGAATTTCGTTCCATAACTTGAATTTCGCGTTGGAGGCGAAACGTAAAAATTGTGATACCAAAACCAGAAATGATACTTGCAACAGTCAATAGTGCTGAAGTGTCCATTGTAAATAATTTTTTGTGACTTAAACTACTCAGTAAGAGCGTGTTTGAACTTTATCACAGTAACTTATAAAGATTTATATTTAGTAAACTATCAATTAAAGTTTCGATCTTGATATGGGGAGCGATCGCCAATATAGATTATTTCACTGACTGAATTTTGTTATAACAACATTACAGCTTTGAGTTAACTTGTTTTAAATCAAATTTGTCTGGGTCAAAATCGCCCTTCCAGCGCTTATTACTGCGTAGCGTTTCACCAACATACAAAATTAATTCAGTAGCAGAATCTACCACAAAGTACAAACAAGCTTCACCTGGATAATCAGCAGGGATTCGGTAAAACGCCATCGATTGCAGCTGTAATGCGAGCGGTTCAATCTTATCTGTGACTTAAAGTTTGTTTTTGCCGCAGTGGCAAAGTTATGCCTGAAAATACTAGCAGCAAATTCATGCCTGAAAAATATAGAGAGAAAATTAATTTATTAATCATTTCTATTTTCAGCCTTTGGCTCACAAGCGACTGAGAATAGCTTGAACTTCTTGTTTCTAAAAGAACTAATACAAAATTACCGATAATTTATGATAGCAGCGCTACACTATTTCGGCAATCTCAAACTTTAAATTTACAATTTAGGCAAAAACAAACTTGAAAAGGCTATGATATTGAAATGATTGTGTAACAAGGTTGTAAGGGTTTTAACCACTGTATCGGCAAAACCTAGCTTTAAAATCCGGCAAAAACAAACTTTAAATGACTATTTGGTCTGGGTCACAGTGCGATCGCTCTAACTCGAACAATGCATATTGCTGTGCTGGTGGGGTTATACGTACTTTTTGCTGATATTCCCATTTGGCTTCATCTTGCGTTTCATTTGCAAAGCTACACCGCAAACACCAAGAGCTAAAGTACCCAAGTAAGTGTTCGGTTCGGGGACAGCTTTACGACGAACAGCTTGAAGATTGATAATATCGTCACGCAGCGATTCTCTTGTTATGGGGTCGATGAAATCAATACCAACACCTTGAAGGTAGGAAAGCGGGTTATCAGAAAGTGCGGGAAGTTCTGAAAGATTGCCTGAGTATAATTGACTAACATTAAACAAACAGGTGAAGCTAGGTGCTGTTATGCATCCTGATGGATAACTAACACCGCTAAGAACCCCCAAATTAGTAGGAAAACCAAGAACATTAGAAGTAATAGATGGGGCAATATTATAGTCAGCGGTAACGCTGCTCAGGTTTAGATAGGATGCCGAAATAGAGAAATCGGAAATAGCATTAGAGTATGAAATCCCTCTAGCCCCGAATCTAAATATGGCTGGCTCAGGAGAGGGGGGAGTGTTCGTATTTAAGGTGAATGTTCCTGTTGCACCGCTTTTGGTAATAAAGTTGAAGTCTATGAGAGCAGCTTGAACTGGATTTATAGCTACAGATGTCACAGTTATAAACGCAGCAGATGCAATAGCGATAGACAATTGTTGTTTATACATATATTTCCTGGTAAATTCATGAAAAATGTGGTATTAGATGAAAATAAAAAGTTAGCTTCATTTACTACCTTGGCACTTAAGTTATCGTATATATTATTGCATTTAATCAAGTATTTATACATGATTAAATGTAAATATACAGTAATAATATTTTATTCGGACTTACGTATTGACAGGAAAGCCAAAATAACAGGTATAGTTTTCAAGTCTTCTAGCTAGATTTCTCAATGATATTTTGGCAATCACAAGCAATTAAAAGTGACATCTAAAAGCCTGAAACAACGTATTTACGTTAATACACAAGATAGTTATTTTGTACAGTGTGTAAGTCCTATTTATTTCTTTACCTTTCAGTTTGGCAATTTCTATTGATTTCAGCCTTCAATACTAACGGGGTTACAAAGCACATCTTTACCTTTATCTCGATATCTCTTTGTTTTCATCTTGCGTTTCATTTGCAAAGCTACACCGCAAACACCAAGAGCTAAAGTACCCAAGTAAGTGTTCGGTTCGGGGACAGCTTTACGACGAACAACTTGGTAACTGATAAATGGCTCACGTCCAAACGACTGAAAATTATTTGTTGAGTCAAATAGTTCAATACCAAGACCTATACGGTATGAATTAGGGTCATCGGATAGTTTTGAAAGAGCGCCTGCGTACCCTACTCCAACATTAATTGTACAGACAAAGCTAGTTGTTGTTGAACATCCAAGTGGATAAAGAATAGAACTAAGAACCGGACTACTAGGTGGACCAAGAACAATAGATGGGACAATTCCCCAATCAGCATTTTCACCACTGACATTTATTTGTGGTGATGAAAAAATCAAGTTAGAAATCGCATTTGGATATATAACTCCTGGATTCCCAGGTCCAGTACCAAAAGATGGCACAGGAGAAGGAGGAATATTGGTATTCAAGGTAAATGAACCTGTTACACCGCTTACGCTAGTAAAGTCAAAGTCTAATAGAGCAGCTTGAGCAGGTACCGTTACAGTTCCCACAGCGACAAACGCCGCTACTGCGACAGCAAGAGAAAATTTTTGCTTATGCATATAGATATAGATATTTGGAAAGTTTTTGAAAAAACCTGGATTGGAGAAAAATTAACTTAATGAAACTAGACTTTTTCTGTCTATCGATTAGTTGTTCATACTGTAGTATAAATAGTTATTTTTAACAAGTAGCTTAGTATTAATACTGAGTAAAGTAAATGCCTTTTGTGTAAAGATTATATGTAGTTATTGCTACATGAATTATAATTAGTGCAGAGATTATTAAATAAGTTTTGATAAATTATTTTGTTAATTTACCATATATTTTGCTTTAGGCGATTTTTTATGAACAGAAAATATATAGTTACTGAATCTGCAAGCGTGCAAAAGCCCCAGAGCTTAAACAGTGAAGGTAATAAAGTTTACAAGTAATCAAAATGGATTTGCACGTTACTCCTGTTGAGAAACCCGGTTTCTAGTACAGTACGGCGGAAATAAAACGACCGTTTTTTTTTCCTTGCGAAGTACAGGGTATTTTTTGAACAAACTACCGAAACTACTCGCCTCATCAAGATTTGAAATTAGTTGCAAATAATCCTGGTTGAAACGGATGATTGCAGGTTGGTTGCATTTAATTCTGGTTCAGTTGCAATTAATCCTGGTTTGAAATTACCTTGGTTGCAGGTTTGAGCGATTAATTTAACTTCATCCGACAGTTCAGCTTCTGGTAAACTTATTTCTTGTTGCTATGACACATCAATAGTGCATATTGCTTAAAAACTGTATAATCTTTCTCAATATCTAGTAACAAATTTTTTAATAAACTTTTGCGCTCTTGATACTTGACTTCTAAATTTCGATTAATAATTTGTTATTTCGGATCGCAGCAAAAGTTTTTTGACAATGCATTGAATCGACTTGGTACTAACAGTTAAAGCCTTGAAAGAGTTGAACTATCGTTATGAGAAAAGCGATATGGTAAAGAATTGAAATCGTTCCGTCATGTATGGACTAAAGAAACAACTATCCATAAACATAAATACCAACAAATACCTTATTCGTATCGAATTTACGAAGTAGAAGGCAATTAAAAATCATTTTATGCTCGGAGATACGCTGTGTGTCTTTCGTACCTTATTATTTACGCATTCGATAATTATTCCAATCAGATAATTCAAATAATGGCAATTGAATTACTTGCTCCTTTTTATTATCAAGATTAGATAGCGAAATCCCCAACAACCGAATACTTTTGCCCCCCAGTTCAATTCCTTCAAACAACGCGATCGCTTCCCTGACTATCGCACCCAAATCCTTAATCGGCACTAACAAAGTTTTGCTACGAGTAATCTGCTGGTAATCAGAAAATTTGACCTTTAACGTTAAAGTCCGACCGGAAGCTTGATGTTTCTCAATTCGTTTATGCAGCGTCCGAGCAATTTCTTCTAGTTCTTGTATACAGGTAATGCGATCGCTCAAGTCTTGGGCAAATGAATTTTCAGCCCCAATCGATTTACGAATACGGTTTGGTTCCACAACGCGGTCATCTTGCGCTCTCGCAATGTTGTAATAATAATTACCAGATTTCCCGAAATACTTTACTAACTCTGAGTGCGATCGCTCCTTCAAGTCAGCCCCAGTCCGAATATTTAGATCGCGCATTTTAGCAGCGGTAACTTTACCAATGCCGTGGAATTTCTCAATGGGTAACTGCTCTACAAATGTTTGGGCATCTTCTGGTAATATAACTTTCATGCCGTTTGGCTTGTTCGTACCCGATGCCATCTTTGCTAAAAACTTGTTAATGGAAACGCCAGCCGATGCGGTAAGTTGAGTTTGTTGGAATATTTCGGCTCGGATATGTCTGGCAACGCTTGAGGCGTAAGGCAATCCCTGCTTATTTTCCGTCACATCAAGATAAGCTTCATCTAATGCAACTGGTTCAAATGTATCAGTGTAGCGCTTAAAAATATCGTGAATTTGAGTTGATATTGCTCGGTATACTTCAAATCTTGGTTTGGTAAATATCAAATTGGGACATCTTGCAACTGCTAGCTTTGAGGGCATCGCTGAATGAATGCCGTATTTTCTTGCCTCGTAACTTGCAGCTGCTACCACTCCGCGTTGATTGGGCGAACCACCAACTACTAATGGCTTACCTCGGTATTGGGGGCGATCGCGCTATTCTACCGATGCATAGAAGGCATCCATGTCAATATGAATAATTTTTCTAATCTGGTTCGCCATTACGCGAGAATTGAAAATCAAATTACCAATGTAATTGTACTAGTAACGCTTATCCACGCGACTCTAAAATTCTTTGCCACGCATTTTTTAACTTAGTTTCAACGATTAAACGCAAATCCTCTGTCACCTCAATTTCTAGTTTTTGGGCTTCCTCATTAATTAACTGATTGCGCCAAATATTGACGTAAATATATCTTCCGGCGTTATCGCCGAATGGCTTAAGATATTTTAGGACTTTAAAGGCGATATTATTTGCAAGTTCATCCACAGTTGCGCTTTACTCCACAATTACTTCTAATTGATTGCTACATATAATAGGAACGATTATCCTATAATCTAGTCATCAGTGATTGTCCATACTACTGTATTGTTTGCAATGGGATTTAACGTAGATACATCTAAAGCTCCTACCATTTATAGAACTGATAACCCAGATTACTTCGGTAAGTTGGCAATTGACTTTATGCCTGAGAATACCCCTACAATTGCTAGCTTTGATAATTTGCAACAAGTAAAAGATTGGTTAATTGATAAATTTGGAGAAGAACAATACCGGGAATGGTTTCCATCAGGATTAGCTGAAGAATTACCTGGAAGACAAGTTAATCGCGTTGACTAACGATTTTATAGTTATTTATTAGTTTTTTCTCCTCACTCCTCAATCACTTCTAACCCAGTTTCCCGTGCTAGCTGTTGCGCTAACGATTCGGGTTCGTTGATTTGCATCCAATCAAAATATTCAACAACCAAAATCTCTACATAATCATCTAAATGTGCTGCTAACCAGTCGGCTTGTTCGATGTAACCCAAATCTTGCATTGTCCGAATCACGCAATTAGAGTCAAACATATTACATTGACCAGTTCTTTTAACCGCATCGAGAGCGGTGATTAAATATGGGCGATTATTCAATAACATTTCCATTTTCGTCCCGTTTGACTTCAACTATTTTGACATCAAATCTTTCATGCGGCTCCACGGTAAACCCGGCTGTAGTTTCGTCCGGGTACCTTCGCGCCATTTCTTGCCATGCTTCTTCTTCCGTTTCAGCCCAAATATATCGCCCCTGGCGTGCAGTTATATCATCTCTGCCAAGACAATCATGCTGATATAGGGCATTGCGCGTACATCTGTACTCCTTCAACTGCGATCGCTCCTCAACTCACAACGCTATTTATCTTAAGCTGAACGCATAGCGCTTAAAACAAGTTACAGTTAACATTTTTGGACTTGCTATGTTAGTTATTCCAAGGATGCTTCTTCAAAAGCAGTATTACTTGGCAACATTATCTGCCAATCTCGCAAGGTTTCTATATCAACTACAGGATTAAGAAATGCTCCATCAAGTAGGTGTCCTCCTTTATGGCGATCGCTTGTAATAAAATGAAAGTGATACCCTGCTGCATTCACATCCTTAAGATATTGCGGCAGTCGAAATCCCACTAATGTACCTTGCACATTTTGCAATTCAAAAACAACCTGCTGCTGACTAATCACTTCGCCCAATGGGCTGTAAGGCGGTGTTTGTTTGGGAACACTCCTTACCTTCAAAGAAGGAAAGGTTCCTTTTAGGCGAATTGCATAGGGCAAGTTCGACGTTGGCAACTGTTCGTCAATTTGAGAACGTAATTCCTGATAATTCATTCGTCCAGTCAAACGAAGCGATCGCTCTTGACGAAAAAATGTCACAGCAGAAAATGGTGTTTTAGAATTATCTTTAACAGGGTAAGCAACACCATCCGATTTGATTTGATAAAACTTGCCATCGAGAACAACCATCTCTCCGTCTAATCCCTCAAAAGTTCCTAGCCCAAAGTCTCCATGAGATTTAAGTTCAGCCAATGTAGCGGCGGCTTCATACACTCCAACGTTTAAAGCTCCCAAGGTAGAAACTTGAAATCCTGTGTGATGTTGGAGAAATCGTCTAAATTCTCTGTGATGTTGGAAAAAATCTTCAGAATAAGCAGGTAACATACTTACTGCAAGCGCAATCAGGCATACCGCAATCCACAAATACCGTTTTAGCTTCATTATTTTTTCCTGAAACTGTATATACGATATATATGTAGGTGCAACTGACCACAACTTATGCAGTTCTTATGCATTTTGAATTCAACAAATAGTTAATAGCAAATCGCAGTAGTAATAGTTTTATCAAAGCCCGTAGCATCATACTTATACGGTTATTATGTAGCTATTGTTATAAGTGCGTCTGTGGTTATTGCCGTATATGGTTAAAAATCTTGCTTACTACATCAAAAAATTCTCTCCTAGAACTCTTGTTGGCAAACAAGGCTTAAACGTCAGTCCCGATGCGCCCAATAAGATCCTCAACTCACAACGCTACTTATCTTAAGCTTTCACATAGCGCTTAGAGAAAAAAGCTAATTTTATGAAACGATACGTTGCGTTAAAACGTTGATGGGACTCGAAACGCGATCGCTATCTCTCCTAAATACTCTCATTAAACATTCCGTTGTATAAAAACAACACACCTCGAATGCGATGCCCGCAGGCTTCCATTTTCCTGCGGGCTGTGTAGATTTTAACTAATAAAAATTTCACTAATATTGCTGCCGATGGTACTTGCTGATTGTTGGGAAACAACCGCTAATAAATCATCGCCAAGTAAAATTTGCGCTCCCATAGGGCTATCAACAAAATTCAATTCGGTTAAGCTACTTACCTTAAACGAAGTTGCACCCAATTGGAAGTTATTGATGGTGTCATAGCCAACTCCTGCTTCTAGAACAATGGTAGCAGAACCATTTCCCAGCCAAACCGTATCAAAGTCAGCGCCACTGTCAATAAGATCGTTGCCACCATTACTAAAAATAATGTCATTACCACTATTACCAAAAATGATATCAGCGTCGCTCCCTCCGTAAATCAGGTCGTCGCCAAAACTACCAACTAGAGTGTCCCTTCCACCGTTGCCGAAAATAGTATCATTACCGGAACCTCCATCAATAAATTCACTGCTCCCGGTTCCATAGATGGTGTCATTGCCATTTTCACCGAGTAGAGTATCTTCATCACCGTTCCCAAAGATGAAATCATCTCCATCCCGACCTAAAATGTATTCTGCATCACTAATACCTAGTAGAACATCCCCACCTGGAGTTCCAATTAAAGTTCTTAGATTGGGATTCTCTACAATGGTAAAGCTGGCTATATTGGCTGTTGGGTCAACGCTGTATCCATGACCAGATGTTAAACCAATAGTAATGCTTTCTGATCCCTCAGTGATGCCTTCATCAAGGATGTCTGATACTAATGTGGCTGTTGTTGCTCCTGGTGCTAAAGTTATTGCGACTTTATTAAATAAGCCGTTTTCTACTAACGGTTTAAGTTCTGTAATGTTGGTACTGCCGTCTACAAAGAACTCAATGTCACTGCTGCCAATTAGCTCGATGTCTTCTAGCAAGGATACAATAACTGTTAAACCAGAAGTAGGTACTGGTTCTGAAAGGTTAAAGTTCCAACGCAGTTGAGCGCCTTCCTGCACTAAAGTTGGTTCTACCAAAAAGCTAATTTCAGGTATTACAGAGTCTGATGTCATATTTTAAACTCATATTACATATAAAACTAAATATTTAAACCGTAACTAATCAAGACAAATAAGTACATGATATTTTGTTTGAATTAATTCTATTTGTATTAATACATACCCTTTAACGCGATTAAAACGATAACAAAGTTAAATATTATACGGATTATGACCCTTCATATACTGGTAACGGGTGATGTTCCTTGGCACTTTACTGTATTTGTGACGAGCCAATACAAATAAAAGAGCGGTTATGATGTACCTGTTGTTACAAGTGTGTTGCCGCGATATACCTCCGGTATCGCCTATATGCCCAAAAACCTACCAAAATATTGCAAGTCGTTTTCCCCTCGGTCGAAATTAAACCCAAGCGGCTTAAACGTCAGCCCCGGTGCGCCCAATAAGCCCATACTGTTACTGTCGGTAATTGAAATGATAACTACCGGACAGATAACCCAAAACCAAATTGCTTTCAATGCCGAACTCATCGCCACATTCCTCAAACTGTGGAGCTACTTGGAACCAACTCGTAAACCAGATATCGGTTTACCGTTTTATCACCTGACAAACGATCGCTTTTGGCATTACCAAATGAAACCCGGATTTGAAGGACTGATTGCAGCTAAAATCAAAATCCGCACCCCTAGCACAATTCGAGGAACGGTTGATTATGCCTACCTTGATGACGAGTTATGGTTGCTGTTACAAAACGAGAGCCATCGCGCCGTACTAACTCATACGCTGATTAGTTCTTGGTTCAACAATAATCAAGATATTGAATCGTTACTGCAAGTTAATGCCTTTGCCGAAGTTGAAGAGCAACTGCGATCGCAAGGTGGCAAGATTTATCAACCAGAAGAATTAAAAGACGAACAAAAAGTAATTGTTAGAGATGGTGCGTTTCGTAAAATTATCGTTTCTACTTATAATTACAGCTGCGCGTTTTGCGGTTTACAAATACTCGATACCAAAAGTCAAAATATCGTTGATGGCTCGCATATCAAACCTTTCTTCAAATTCTATGACGATCGCATTAATAACGGACTATCGCTGTGTAAAAACCATCACTGGGCATTTGATAGAGGTTGGTTTGCAATTGATGATGATTACCGTATTATAGTTGCTGAAGATATCCGCGAAGTTTCACCCAACGGTAAACCGATGCGGGAAATGGGAGGCGATCGCATAAATCTACCAGTACAGGAGCAATATTATCCCAGTCTTGATGCGCTGCGCTGGCATCGTGAGAATATGTTTAATGCTGCTTGAAGTTTAATTTATGACCAAAAAACCCAAAGGTTGGTATAAACAAATTGTCCTGCGTCCCGTGGTTCATGTGGATGGCTATGCCAGCTATGAAAAAGTTTGTAGCTATGTAGCGAATAGTTATTTTTCCAGACTTACAATCAATTTTTTTACGACTAATATTAATAATGCAGTGCCGTCCTGAATTAATTGATGCCCAAGAATCACAACAGAAGGCAACAAATAAGGGATTTGGTAAAGCGCAAGACCTTTATCAACCATTATGGATTGGTCAAGGTTATCGACTCAAGCGTGAAGGTACGGTAAGCAGCGGTGATGCTGAAAATAAACAAGGTGGCAGTAAAAGACCTCATTGGCGTAAAGGGTTTATCCGCAATCAACCTTATGGAGAAGGCAGGCAAAAAATTAAATTGGTGTGGATTGAGCCAGTTTTGGTAATGGGTGGGGAATAAGGAAATTATAATTATTAATGCTTAAACAAGAAATTATTGGTAAAGCAGAAAAATGGGGATATATTCTAGTTTATACCGACTATTCCAAAACGTCTCAGACTAATGTTTGGACTGTAAAAGTACCAACTACTGGTTTCAAGAATCGTCCTGGGTCTGTTAGAAGTTTAAAAATTTTAGAAGATTACGATTTAGAAAAACTGTTAGATAAAATTAAGAAATATTTTGCAGAGAGTAAGTCTCCTATAAAAGTAGTAATGCGCGATAATAAATACTCCAGTCCTGAAGATGATAAAGAGCTATTTATCCTTTAATGATATTAAAACTATAATTTAGCAATTATTCTAATTTGATTTAAACTGTTACTAACTGCTTATTTTTAGATAAAAGAATGTTTTTATGAAAGTAAAAGAACTTATTGAAGCATTACAAAAGTGTCATCCAGATGCAGAAGTGGAATTCAATATTGATTTTGATGATAGTGGTGAAGTAACGGTGGTTGAGCATGAAATTCAATGGTTGTTAGATAAAGGGGAAACTAACCCCGTAGGAAGAGTTTTTCTACACAATAATAGCCAGGAGTTTAAGCACGACAAACCGTTATTAGATGGTAAGTTATTTAAAACATGAATCGTTCATTGATAAAATATGTATTACGGATACCGCTGCTACAACTCCGAAGATAAACCAATTGGTTGGCTATACACGCATAACAGCGATACCGAAATCGTTTGGACTGATACAAAATTAAATTGGTGTAAAAAATGGAAAACCCAAAAAGGTGCAGTAAATAGTTTCGACCACTTTAATTCTCGCTGGAAATTCAAATCAGAAGGTGGCTATCTTAAAATTGAAGTGATGCCGGAATTTGAGGAACCAGAATCTGCTGCATCTCGCAAACAAAAACTATTAGAAGAATGGGGTGATGATAATATTCCAGAAGCTACCACAACGTTTAAATTTGAATTAATTAAAGGCTTGCCAGAAGAACACGGTACTTATTTATTTTTATTAGAAAATGGTTCAATTAAACAAGGGTACTTTAGCTCTTTCCCATACCCCAACCATGAAGAAGTTATCAGAATTACTAACTGTGAAGACGAATATTTCTATTATGAAAAGTGCGTTGGTTGGTTAAAAAAGGTAGAATAAATATAGCTATATCTATTGAATAACTTTAAAATGAAAGCAGAAGAATTAAAGAATAAAATTGTTGATATTCTTAAAAATGTTAACCCCAGGTTTTTTGATGGCGTTCGCGTCAAAGATATTAAAAAACTACTTTTGGAACATTACGATATTTCTGTAAGTGAAAGAACAATTATCAAGGTAATGTTAGAGCTAACAAAGTGTGAAGATGAGGAGAAAGATGGCTTTATATGCGGCGATGGTAGTACGCTGATATTTGCCGATGACCATGAATGCGAAAATTTTAAAATGCGGGGATTGCATCGATACGGATGGTATAATTTGACTTTATAAATTGCAATTTTATGAACAATAATCTCGAACGCTTATTATTAATACTTACAGAACAAGCCGATTCAGTTGATAAACTGTGGAGCCGCAGCGATTTTCTCTACAAAAGCACCTATCGCTTGGTTCTTGACTACGGTAAACCATTTCCAAATCGCCTAACTCCTTCTCCATTTCGCGGCAAGGTTAAGCAGTGCTATAAAAATTGTTTTGAACCGTTATGGAGACGAAAAGATTGGTACTACTGCGAGGGATATGCCATTGATGATGACTTGAATCTTGCGATCGCTCATGCATGGTTAATCAACGATAACGGACAAGTAATTGACCCTACCTGGCGCGATAACATATCTGGGGCAGTTTATTTTGGTGTCGCATTTGAGAATGAATATGTGTTTGAAATCGCCAAAATTACTGAGTGCTATGGTATTTTAGAAAACGATTACCTCAACGGGCATAAGCTGATGACTCAAGGGTTCCCGCCACACGCTCTGCACAAAATTCAAGCTAGCCGTTCGTAGCACCTTTCTGGACGAATAGCGATAAGCCTTCTCTTCGAGACGCTGCGCGAACGGCATGGCTTCGCTAACGCCATTCGCCGTGTAGGAAAGTTATTGATGAGTGAGTAAGCTTAGATATCGGAATTAATAAATGATTTGTAACCTTCAATTTTTAACGCTAAACGGGAAGCCAAGAAAGAACTAGCATCTTTTAAAGTTTCATAAATACAAATAGCTTCTTCTCGATATCGAATAATTTTATCTTGCTTCCAATAATCTGGAGGTGCTTGTAAATTGGTGATTCTATCTGCTAACTTTACCATCCAAATTTCTTGCGATCGCTCTTTTATTTTTTGCAAACTATCCTTCATTTGCAGAGATTTTTCTAAACTTGAATCCTTACTTAATGCAAGTACGCCATTAGCTACAGGCAAACCAAATTCAGCTTCAAGTTCCTCAAAAGTTGTATCTGTATCTTCAATCGTATCGTGTAAAAGCGAGCATTGAATTGCTAAATTTTCATCGCGTTCTTTTTCTTCATTGAGGGCTGCAATCATTTCCATACTCACAAAGCTTAAATGCATAATGTAAGATATTTTTGTACCTGGAAATTTCTGCCCTTGATGTTTCTGTGCAGCAAATCTGTACGCTTTTATGTATTCTTCCTGCGACCAGTTTATTGACATATCTAATATTCAACTTATACTAAAACAATATTTATTGTCTTTTACTACCATATCGCTGTTAAAGCAGTCACTACAAAACTTGCTAAAAGCTTTATGACTAGGTGGATAATTTTTTTGTTTTAACTGCGATCGCACCTCCCCAGTGGGAATACTAAAAAAGTAGCATCCCCTTTCCTATGAAACTACTCAACTTCCTCAAACCCAAACCCACCATTGAAAGCTACGGACAACCGAACGGAGTTTCACCAGAAGTCCAAGCAGTAATGGAATGGTTATTTACTAGCTTGTTAAATGCTGGTTATACTGGTTTTAATGGGTTAATAGTGGACAGAGTAATCACTTGTTCCTCTCTTCTTGGTCTTTTAATTCTTCAATCATGAAGCTTATCTGTGCTGATATAGAGCGTTTTTGCTTTTTACAGTAATCTTGAAACCACACCAGCAGTGATTCAGGAATAGTTACGCTCGTTCTATTTTGAACGCCTCTAAATTGAGTTTTAGGGGGAAGGAATTCTCTATTTAAAGGCGGGCGAAACCATTGAATTAAAGCTTGCTCCATTTCAGGCAAAAGTTCCTTGTCTCCAATAAGTATGTAAGCTATTCGTATGCTACTTATGGCTTGTAATTCTTTTTCTTTATGATGTTTACCCTGACACCATCTACCTCGTATCCCAAATAAGCCTCTTGCAATTCCTACGTACTGAACTTTATTATTAGCATCAATTGCAAGATATATTCCAGAATCAGTAGGTAAATTTGATTTCTCTTCAATCAATACATTGGGAAGATTTTCTACATCAATACTTTCAGCCTTTATCATTTTTACCCTGCTTACGAATCTTGTTCAAAGGAGCTAATTTCACCTTGTTTTTTAGCTTGTCGTACAGCTTCTTCACAAAGGACTTCTATTAAATTCGATAACGATCGCTTTCTTACCTTTGCCAGCTTCTCTAGTTCTATTTTTAAATTCTCTTCTATATAAAGAGATACTCGCTTTTTGTCAGTTACCACTTATGTCATCATAACGCTACTCCTTAACTGTATTACCTTTAGCTTAACATAATGGTAGCCTCAAAGTAGCGTTACTCTGGTGCTACCATAGAAAAAGTAAAGCGATCGCAACTGATTGGAACCCAGAGAGCGATCGCTTGTTAACCAAAAGTAAGTAAGGTCAACATGACAACTATAAAAGCAGTTCGCGCAACAATCAACTTGGGCGATATTGAGCTTGACGTATTTCAACTACCAGATAGCGAATATAGGCTTAGTCAAACTCAAGTAGAGCAAGCGGTTGAAAAACCCGAAAGGTCGTTCCGGAACTTTTTAGCTTCTCAAGCCCCAGAAGCCTTACCTCATAAGCAATTTCGATCCGGAAAAATTCACATCGAGGGCAATAACGTCAAAGTGTCGGCTATTCCGATTGAAGTAGCTATGGCATTTTGGGCTAAAGAAGTTAGGGTTGGTAACTTAAAAGCACAAGCGATCGCTATTGCTTGCATGATGGAAACAATTGAACGTAGGGCTGATGCTGCTTTTGGGGTACAGCGCTCTCTTGAAGAATACAACGAACAACTCAAAAGAAAGATAGCTCGACGCACCTTAACCGACTCAATCAAAGCATACTTGGAACGTCACCCAGAAGTATCGGATAACTATCGGACTTGGGTTTATAAAAATGTTACAGACGCTATTTACCGCGCTGTTTTTAGTATGAATGCTAAGAAACTAGCATCCGATTTAAAGTGCAATAAGGATGAGATTCGTGACAATCTCGATCAATTCTGCGTTAGCCGCATTGTGTGGATTGAGGAATCAGTTTGTCAGCAAATAGACTTAGATTTTGAACCGCAAGATGCTGTGAAACGAGTAGTCGAGTTTAACTCGCTAAAAGCCATCCAACCAGTCAAGTATCAAGATATAAGTCGTTAATTTGAAGTCAAATTTTTGAAAGCTTCTGCTAATCTTCCGCTGACTGGATTAAGTCGGGTTAGTTGGAAACAATAGCGATCGCCTATGTTACACCCATAAAGAGCGATCGCAATCCCCAAAATGGGAACACTAAAAAAGTTGCGTTTCTCCAATCATGAAAATATTGCAGTTCCTCAAACCCAAACCCACCATTGATAGTTACGGACAACCCAGCAGTATTGACCCACAAGAAATTCAATCATTGATGGAGTGGTTATTCGCTAGTTTGATAGCAGTCGGATATTTTGGGCGATCGCACCTTATCTGGTACGACTGCGACAACCCCGACCCCAGTTTAGAAAAGTTAATCAAAAAACTGATACGCCGCGACGAGCCGATTTTCCTTTACCGCTGCGGTGGTAGAACAATGCCAGCGCCCCAGGGATATTACTGGCGGATGATGAGCGAACACCCATCAACGCGGATTTATCAGTTGGAAGTTAAATAATTTAAACTGGGTTGGGCTTACCTATTCTCAATTCCCTTAGCTTCAGTTTTACGCTTTCCCGTTGAACCTTTATAAATTGGTAAAGATATTGTTAGTAAATAACATTTCTTCTTTTACCTTTTTACTTAAAAAAATTAAGCTCTAAGCACAAAATCTGATGCAGATAGTAACGGATTCGTAGTCAATTCTGCAAATTGCGCTCCAGTTCCAAAGCCAGCTAAGGCTCCATTTTCATTGTAGAAAATATCCCCACTACCTCGGTTGTAGACAATTTTGGCAGCACTGGTTGCAGCCGCAGCATCGCTAGTAACTATGGCAAATTCGCTACCAATGCTAAACCCATTGCCAACAGAGCTTTTTAAGGCTCTAAATGTGCTTTTATCTAAAACGATTTTATCGCTTCCTTTGGTAAAGTCTGTAATGGAATCAATTCCAATAGCTGCACTATTAAAAATAGCTCCTGCGTCGTAGAGGAAGGAATCGTTGTTACCACCACCAGTTAAAATGTCATTACCCGCTCCACCAATGAGGGTATCATTACCCGCTCCACCAATGAGGGTATCATTACCAGCACCCCCATCCATGATGTCATTACCAGCACCACCGTCAATGCTGTCATTACCAGCACCAGTATTAATTGTGTCATTACCAGCACCTGTATTGATAATGTCATCACCAACGGCAAGAATGGTAATAGAGTCATCTTTGCTAGTACCTCGGATAGTGAACTCCTCAATCTGACCGAAGAAGATGTGATCTAATCGAGTGGAGTTTGTACTACTGACAAATCGAGAAGCAGTACCATTAGACTTACCAGCATTAAAACGCATACCACTTCCCGTATCACCAGCAGAGTAGTCTACAATCAGGCGATCGCGACCATCACCACCATAAGCAGTATCGCCCTTACCCAATCCGGTATTAATTACGTCGTTACCTGCACCAGTTCTGATCGTGTCGTCAGCCCGAAGCACTGCACCATTAAGGATTCCAGTTTGGGTCACAACATCGTTGCCACTACCTGTAGTAATAGAAAACCGCTCGAAATTGGTGGCAGTCACAACACCAGGGACGTTGATATTTGAAAGATTGGAGAGGTTGAGGTTAATCTTTTGTTTGGAGAGGTCAAGGGTGAGGTAGTCAAAGCCCGAACCACCGTCAATAGTGCCAGCATTGCCAATTACAGTATCATTACCAGCACCCGCTTTAATCACATTTGTTCCATAGTAAGTTTTGATGGTGTCATCTTTGCTAGTACCAATGACAGTGAACTTCTCTATATTTTTGAAGTAAGTATAATCCAACCTTCTAGAATTACGAACACTACTAGCCCGATAAACAGTACCGGAAGTGCCATAAGTGCTGTTAAAAAACATACTACTACCCGTATCATCAACGGAATAGTCTACGATCAGGTGGTCAAGACCCGAACCACCATCTACATAGTCATCAACACCAAGTCCTGCGTTAATCGTGTCATTGCCTCCATTAGTTTTGATAGTATCATTGCTACGAAATACTTTTCCATCAACTAGAACTGGTCTGATGACATTATCATTGCCGTTGCCTGTAGTAATTTCCATATTTTTTGTGTGTATCTTTATGTACGGGTAAAGGTATTGTGGTATCCTGCGGCTCTGCTCGCCTACGTATGTAATATTAGTTGCGTGACGATTATAGCTTTACCTTTTTCCTGCGAATGAGAAATTTTGATGAAGTTGAAATTGATCGACTAATGTTTTAAAGAATGTAATATTGGTAAATACATTAACAAAGCTTATAACTTGTACTAGTTATTCATAAGCATCTGAGGGGGTTAAAGAATGGCTGAAACCCAGATTATTTTGTTTAATGCAGGTTTATCAACTAGAAGTTAAAGATGAATAACTTTTTGATAAATTCGCATCGATTTTAGGGCAATCTAGAGTTAAGTATATTAGTACTGTTATGCCTAAAATCCCAAAGTGCGATGGTCGCTTCGCGAACCGCCGAAGGCATCGCTGTCGTTTTTATTCCGGCAATCCCTACGTTGTATGCGCCGTTCTTCCCGATGGTTCTGATGGTAGAGAATGATCATTATTTGGTTTAAGTCACAGTAATTTATGTGAATGCGATAAGTCCGCACCGCAGGGGTATTACTGGCGAATGATGAGCGAACACTCATCAACGCGGGTGTATCAACTAGAAGTTAAATAACTTAAACTGGGTCAGGTCTACCTATCCCCAATTCCCTTAGCTTTAACTTTACGTCTTCCCATTCAACGCCACAATAGTAATATTTTTTATCTAAAATATTGGCAATATAGTAACCATTTTTCGCACCATTAATTCGCCGCAGTTCCGCTGCAATTTTCTCCATCGAAGTATCGAATAAAGCAAACAAGTCTTCCATATCCAAATCTGGGGCGTTAAACCAGTTTACAAATGTTTCACCTTCCTTGAATGCCCAGATTTTGCCGCGACGCTCAATAATTTGATAGTAAACTGGACGAATGATTGTATCGGAACTTAACATAAAAATATCTGTTTAAAATAAAATTACTAAGGAAGTAGCCCCTAGCCGTTAACCAGGGACTACGGGCTTAATTAGTTGACATCATCTTGAGATTCGTCTTGCGGTTCGTCCGCAATATCATCCAAATCTCTGATAACATCTTCCGAGTCAACGAGGTATCTTTCACCTGTTACTTTATCTTCTTTCATCCAACGTCCAAGAACCAGACGAATAAAGATTTTAACGGGATTCCAAATACTTCGATGACCATTACCATTTTTGCTCAATCATTCACCTCCTTTTAAAACACAAAAGGGGATTTTTTATCCCCAGAATAATTTTACCACTTTTACTTAATTAACGATTACCACTTTTATCAATATCATTTCTATTGTTTGCTTTTTATTAATATTAATTCACCTGACGCGATCGCATCTAACAACTGACCAGTTGAACCTTCATCATTGTAGATATAGCCTAATATTTGGGCAATCTCTTTTAGCTTATCTCCCGTTCCCCGCTCAACCCTTGCATGGAGACTTACACGGTCTAACTTCTTTCTACCTGCCATAAGTGTTAACCATATAATCTTTAAAAGTGGTTTACAAATATAGGATAGCAAAAAGCGCTACAAAACAAGTTAATCTAGCCTTTTATTATCAACGCTAAGTTAAAGACGAATAACTTTTTGATAACTTTATCGTCTTTTTAGGGCAAGCTAGAACTAAGTATATGCGTACTGTTATGCCTAAAATTCCAAAGTGCGATCGCTGTCGCTTTTATTCCGGTAACATCTACCTTATTTGCGCCGTTCTTCCCAATGGTCCCGATGATAATTTATGTCATCACTTTGCACCAGACCCCGATATTGAACCAGGAGAACTGTGGGAACCCCAAGGTGCAAGATATGTAAATGATGAATTGGTAATTGAGCGTGTTACCTACTTAGGCGAAGAAATTATCCAGCCGCCGCAGCGCTGGAGCCGGGAAGAAAAGTTGTGGTTATTAGATAATCATCCAATGTTTACTGGGTTATGTCCCAGTTGTGGAGCAGAGTTTGAGAGGGACTTCACTGCAAGAGTGCATTGGGATTGCGAAAACTGCGGGTGGATGGACGATTCGGCATAGGGTAATGCTACTCAGATCGCATAACCGCACTTTTACAGACGGACACCACTACAGTTACAAACATTAAAATTGCTTAACATTTCGTTACTATGGATTTATTGAGAGAACCATCATACAACCTCTCAATGTAAAAAACACAGGTAAACGCCGTGAATAACACAATACGTGTTGGCAACCTCTTCGGAATTCCCTTTTACATTCACCCATCCTGGTTTTTAATATTGGGTTTGGTGACTTGGACTTATGGCACCGGACTAGGAAGTGCATTTCCTTATTTGGGGAGTGGGTCTGCTTTATTGTTGGGTTTAATGACAGCCTTGATGCTTTTTGGTTCTGTTGTTGCCCACGAACTAGGACATAGTTTTGTTGCCATTCGTCAAGGGATTGATGTTAAATCCATCACCCTGTTTATATTTGGTGGTCTGGCAAGTTTAGAAAAAGAATCAAGTACTCCAGCATCTGCTTTTTGGGTAGCGATCGCAGGTCCTTTGGTTAGCCTGTTGTTATTTGGTGTATTTGCAGCAATTGGTTTTAGTACTGGAGCCTCTGGGGTATTCTCAGCAATTTTGGGATTGCTCGCTTCTATTAACTTGGCTCTATGCTTATTTAACTTAATTCCTGGCTTGCCCTTAGACGGTGGGAATATACTTAAAGCGGTAGTTTGGAAAATCACAGGTAATCCCAACAAAGGAGTGGTTTTTGCAAGCCGAGTTGGACAAATTTTTGGTTGGATTGCGATCGCTTCTGGTTTGCTTCCACTATTGTTAGCGGGTAGTTTTGCTAACTTCTGGAATTTGTTAATTGGTTTCTTCTTATTGAGAAATGCTGGTAATGCAGCCCAATTTGCAAGGGTGCAAGAACAGTTTACGGGTTTAACTGCTGCTGATGCGGTGAGTAGCGATAGCCCAGTTGTTGCTGATAGCCTTACCCTCAGAGAGTTTGCTGACGAGCAAATAGTAAGCGGACAAAAATGGCAGCGGTTTTTAGTTACCAACAGTGATGGACAACTCTTAGGAGCAATATCTCTTGACAATTTTCGTGACACCGCAACGTCATTATGGTCGGAAACTCAAGTTAAAGATGTAATGCGACCAATTGCCGAATCTACTACAGTAAAAGCCGACCAGCCTTTATTAGAAGTAGTGCAGTTAATCGAACAACAAAAACTATCTGCACTGACCGTGATTCGTGACAATGGTGTGTTAGTAGGAATTTTAGAAAAAGCTGCAATTCTTAGTTTGCTACAGAAAAGAATGCTGGACAATCCTGCCTAATTCCTCAAACTAGTAAATAATTAATAGTGATGTAATGAAGCGACATAGACATGGAGCTTCATTCGTCATTTAAAGATGATAGAGATAATATAAAATTCACACTAAATCTATGTAGAGTGTAACTGTGAATATAGACTACACGCATCTTGAAAACCTACTTGCATCAAATAAATGGCGCGATGCTGATGAAGAAACGAATTTAATAATACTTAAAATAACTAATCGCGTTGATGCAGGCTGGCTCAGAGAACAAGATTTTGTCGCGCTTTCTTGTTTTAATCTCGAAACCATTGACGAATTATGGGCAAACCACAGCCAAGGACATTTTGGTTTCACCGTTCAAAGTCAAATTTGGAAGACTGTAGGGGAAAATTACATCAAATTTAGCGATGCTATAGGCTGGCGCTTAAACTATAAGTGGCAACTATACTCACAACTAAAATTTAATTTAGAATCCCTACCCGGACATTTACCCGCCGCACCATTCTACAAGTTAGACAGCGAAATTGCGATCGGTTGGGCAGCTTCTTTACCGTCAAAGTTAGTCGATTGTTTGGACGAAAGTTTTTAATTACTAACTGGTTCAGCTTTCTCTACCGAATTATCCCCTACTCCCAAAGTCAGTTCTAAGGGCGATCGCTCTGGGTAAGCTTTCACTACTTGCCTGTAAACATCGTAGTTTGTAGGTAATGTCCTTTGTTGCGTACCGTCTGAATAAATAAATTCGTACTTTACAGATTTTAATAGTTCGGGTTTGCTTGCTTCTTGTTGCGAACCTTTACGTTGTTCCACCTCATCAACTGTTGGGCGCGGTGGCAGTGCAGCCCACCATAAACCTCGGTCATCGGGTCCGGTAACTGCTCCCGATGGTTTCAACCCATTACGATTGAGCAAAGAAGTAGTAGCAAATTCTTCTCTTCGTGGTGATGGTTCCGTTGTTAGATTATTGGCATATTTTACTTGCCACGTATAAGTTGTAAGCGCTGTAGCTTCATATTGGCTTGTAGTTACATTACTGCAACCAGCGATCGCAGCAGAAATTAGCAACGAAAATAATATCGGAGCGCGTTGTTTTTCTAGTCTCACTACTTTATTTATTGCCCGACCTCCTTAAAGAACTCTGGATGAATATATATATTACATATGAAGGGATATTGCTGAAATCGGTATTTAGTCAAATCATATATGATACAAATGTACAATTACCGACCTCAATTACTGTACTTAGTTCGGCTATCCGTTATAATTACCGCGTGCCAACAATATTCAGAAAATGATACCTGCTGCACAAAGTTCAAACCAGCTAAACGCCACACAACAACACGAATCGATAACAGGTGTAATAGAGCGCCTAACTTTTTACAGCCAAGAGTCGGGTTATACTGTAGCGCGTATGCAACTCCCCAGGGCGAGAGATTTAGTTACAATTGTCGGCAGCTTCGCTAACATTCAACCCGGTCAAACGCTGCAACTAACCGGGTTTTGGCGCGAACATCCCCAATATGGCGCTCAGTTTCAAGTTATTAATTACAAAGAAACCAAACCTGCAACGATTACAGGAATAGAAAAATATTTAGGTAGCGGATTAATAAAGGGGGTTGGTCCAGTAACAGCTAGACGTATAGTTAATCACTTCGGTTTAGAAACTTTAGATATTATCGAACATCAAATCGAACGTCTGTGTGAAGTCAACGGCATTGCTAAAAAGCGTATAGCCATGATTCAGAAGGCGTGGGAAACCCAAAAAGCTATCAAGGAAGTGATGGTATTTTTGCAAACTCATGGTGTTTCCACTACCTATGCAGTAAAAATTTACAAGCAATATGGTGACAAAGCGATCGCAATTGTCACCAACAACCCATACCAACTCGCTACTGATATTTACGGTATTGGGTTTATTAGTGCTGATAAAATTGCTCGTAATTTGGGTGTAGCTCCCGATTCCGAGTTTAGATACAAAGCTGGTATGACTCACGTATTGAGTGAAGCTGCTGAAGACGGACATTGCTATTTACCACAGCCGGAGTTAGTAACAGGTGCGATCGCGCTGCTCAAATGCGACTCTCACGAACCATCGGAGGATGCGATCGCCCAAATCATTCTTAAGATGTCGCTTGCAGATGAACTAATTCGAGAAAATGCGGATAATACTTTACTTTGTTATAATCCGGCATTTTTCAATACCGAACATAATTTAGCATTATTAATTAATCAACGTTTAATGAGAGGGATTGATACAGATATTCCCCGCGTCCGCTCTTGGTTAGAACGGTTTACTCAAAGTCGTAGAGTTGGACTTTCACCCGAACAGCAAGCAGCTGTAGAAATAGCAGCTTACTCTAAAGTTACGGTAATCACAGGTGGTCCCGGTACTGGTAAAACTTTTTGTACCCGCACCATTGTAGAACTATGGAAAGCGATGGGTAAAAGTATTGCACTGGCTGCACCTACGGGACGAGCCGCACAACGCTTAAGCGAAATGACTGGCTTAGAAGCCAAAACTGTACATAGGTTGTTGGAGTTCGACCCCCGAAGTATGGGATTTAAACGTGACATGAGTAATCCCTTACCCCAAAAAGCATTGATAGTTGATGAAGCTAGTATGCTGGATTTATTCTTAGCGTACAGTTTAATTAAAGCCGTACCCGAAGACGGACAAATACTGTTTGTTGGAGATGTCGATCAGCTGCCATCCGTGGGACCTGGTAAAATTCTCGCCGATTTAATCAATTCGGGTAAAGTGCCTGTAGTACGCTTAACGCAAGTATTCCGCCAAGCTGCGAGTAGTAAAATTATCACCAACGCTCACCAAATCAACCAAGGATACTACCCAGATATCGAACCGATTTCTCAAACTCCCCAAACCGATTGTCTGTGGCACGGTGGCGGATATCAACCGGAGCATGGCGTACAGGCAATTAGTGAGTTGGTTGCTGATTTTATTCCCAAACTTGGTTTTAATCCCGCTATTGACGTACAGGTATTATCGCCAATGAGCCGGGGACTTGTGGGAACCCGCAACCTTAATAAAGTATTGCAGCAATTAATCAATCCCCCCAGCCCCCAAAAAGTTGAAATCAAACGGGGAGAAATGGTTTTTAGAACGGGCGATCGCGTTATTCAACTCACTAACGATTACCAGCGAGAAGTATTCAACGGCGACATGGGATTTATTACTGACATCGATACCGAAGAGCAAGAAGTAATCGTGCAGTATACCGGACGCGATGTTAAATACGACTACGCCGACCTTAACGAAATTGCCCTAGCGTGGAGCGTTACCATCCATAAAAGCCAAGGCTCGGAGTATCCGGTGGTAATTATGCCATTATATACGCAACACTACATGATGTTATCACGTAATTTAATATACACTGGTCTGACGCGGGCGAAGAAGTTGGCGATTATAGTGGGGTCGAAGAAAGCGATCGGTATGGCGGTGCGTTCACGAAGTGACTCCGAAGGAGTATCGGTTAATCAGAAAGAGCGGTATACGCAATTACAGCAACGGTTGGCTCAAGTCGGGTTGCGGTAGTGCGATCGCTCGTCTACGACGAGACAATGATATGTATCGATAAAAACGCTACAATATCTGATCGTCTTGCAGCTTTTTACAAATATCCTGGCTTAATGCCCGTTTGTTATTAAATAGTTAAAGCCTACCCCGGTAATGTTGTGCAAGCTTTTTTGTACTGAAACACAAGATTTAATCATCTGTGGTTATTTTATTAAATGAGTGACTTATGCTCCTTTATAACTAAAATTAGCGCCAAATGCTCCTACCTCAAACGCCTCATTACGGCAAAAAGCAACTGTACCAAAAACCAAGAATATAGTCATTAACGTAAATGCAGTTAAAAAAGTAGCAACAACAATAGCAGCAGTAGCAAGAGCGGCGATACCTTCCATTTATTTTTCTTTCCAGAATTTTTACGAAGTTTTCTATAGGATAGCCTTCATTAGTATTAAGAGAATCCACCAAAGGACAGTTTAACCTCTACTACAATCGGTAGAGATTATCTCTAACTAACGGACTCATCTAATCTCAACAGCCACATACCTACGACCTGGGCGAAGAAACTAGCAATTATAATTCTACAATAATAATACAACCACTGTTTTTAAAGCTGTTAGACCGACGTGGCGTTAATATTTTCTCGAATTTCTTCTTCATAATCATGCATATCCCGGAGCGTTATAAGCTATTTACATAACCGTATATATCTGGGTGTAGATATGACGCGAGTAGAGCGCGAATCAATTAACTTCAAACTCCCCAAATCCTTAGCTGATGCACTTCGAGATGCTGCAAAGGAACGCGGCACTACGGCGACAGATTTAGTAATTCAAGGACTGCACCAAATTTTAGGTAGCGTACCGGGTGTAGAAGTGAGTACAGAAATCCGCTTGCAACAAGTCGAAGAAGATTTATATTACCTAGCTCACAGCATCAACGGGCATGGTAATACAACTCAAACTGACAACCCCGCTGCCGATTCTCGGACAGAAGAAAGATTAACTAAAGTTGAAGAAAAATTAGAAACATTTAGCGATCGCCTATCTAAACTAGAAGGAGCAATGAGCGCGATTTCTCGTAATGGAATAGCATCAAATAACCAGCGGCGATACAAAAATTCGGGCAATCCCTACAACCAAAGCGGTAGACCAGCCCAATTAGAACCGCTTGACGAACAAAAGTTGGCGCTGAGACTTAACGTTAATATCCCCACTCTTAAAGAAAAACACCAAACCCTTGATAAGCAGGAGTTTGAGGAATGGAGTAAGAATCGCGAT
>NZ_JAYGHM010000024.1:96456-101405 GCF_034931125.1 Rivularia sp. UHCC 0363
TATGAGTTACGAATTTTCTTAGAGGAAAAAGTGCGATCGCCATTATGGGGGTACAAGTATCATCAGAACAGAAAACCGGGTTAAGCTTAAAAGTCTTATTCTGCAAGGATTTTGTAGAGGATTGTAGTAGTTGATTTTTCAAGTTACCAGGTAGCTTAACGAGAAAACAAAGGTTTTGCCTAACGGCACGCTCCACGAACAGCGGTGAAATAATTTTGTATTATTTATGTAACAATGCTTAACCTGGTTTTCTGTTCCAATGATGTTCCTACCCCAGTATGCATGGCACTTTAACGAAAAGGATGGGCTGTACCATCCAGTGAAATAACTTACCCTCAATGGTGATTTATCATCTGTCATTGTATGGGTAAAATAGATAGTGCAGAAACAGCCATTATCAAACTATTTCCTATAACCTTTATGCACTCTCGAACGAACGTCACAATATGAGTAAACAGCCATCGAGCAATATAAATATCCTAGAAGCTGCGTATACTTTAACAGTAAACCAAAAAGTTTTTCAGAGAAGAGCGATCGCTAATCACTCTTACGTATACTAAAGTGCTATAAACTACTAAATTCATAATTAATGCTTATACTGCCCTGAAAGGGTAAGAAAAATGAAATGATGAAAGTAGTGTGTAGCATATTGGCTGAAAGAAATTGACTGTTTCATCAGAAGAACTAGCTTTAACAGACTCAGAAACCCTTGAAGAGGTTATTGAGTGTTTAGTAGAAAATTTCTCCATTAAAACTCAGGGAGTATGTGACCAGCAAACCTTATTTGAGATTCTTATAAAAGCAGCCAGCAGTGGAGATAGTATTGAGAATACAGCCAAATTACTAAAGAATATTCCCACAGCTAATGATATTAGATATCATCTTAATAAAATCAACAATTTTGAGGAGTTAGAGACACGAATTAATCAAGCGTTGAAAAGTCGAATTCCTTTGGGTTTAAAAAAAGGATGTTTAAAAATAGCGATTGATTTAAATTTAATTGGTTATTATGGTAAGCCAACATTCTTAGAATTACCATACATATATAAAAGTGAAGCCAAATCTGGTACTCATTCGTTTTATGCCTACGCAACTTTATATGTTATTAACAAAAATAAGCGTGTAACTCTAGCCGTCAGAGGTGTTCGCAGACCTTGTTACTAGTGTAGCGATAATTACTTATTTATTGGCAGAGCTTGAATCCTTTAAAATAAATGTAAAAAAACTTTATTTAGATAGGGGATTTTTTAATACTCCTGTAATCAGATGGTTGCAAGCATTAGATATTCCATTTATGATGCCCGCTATCAAGACGGGGTAAATCTAGTGAGCTTGTTACAAGGGGCAAGATAGACTGAAAGTCTTGCCGTATATCCTTTTCAGTTATCGGTTTCTATTGAATTGTCTAGACATAGTTCGCGTTCATCTGCCCAAGTTACCACAAGATGGAACGAAAGAATAAGGGTTTTAGCCATGTTCCTTCATACTACAAACTCAGATTTTGTACTACTTGCCCCTGGTAACAAGCTCGCTAGGTTTACCCCAACCAGTGAGTTTACCTGCACCATCAAGTGTTGATATACAAGGAGAACTTAATGCCCTGCGTGAGATACTGGTAAACTTGTCAAGTTTAGACCGTCGCAAAATTGACAATGCTATTGCTGATGCGGATGAAGAAATCAACAAACCAAAACCAGATAAAAATGAAGTGGGTAAGGCATTAGACCGAGCTTTTGATTATGCCAAAAAGGCTGAGGGATTTGCATCTTTGATTGAAAAACTTAAACCCCACTTAACCAAAACAGTGGCTTGGTTAGGTGACAATTGGCACAATTTACTGAATATCGTTAATTTAACTGTTTAACACTCTTTAATTAATTGTGAGGCAAGAGAGAATGACTGACAGCGGGATGCAAGGAGATAATCGCAGCATCACAATTGAAAAGGATGCTATCAGCAGTGCCATTATTTCCGGAAATGGCAATAAGGTTGTTATCTATCAGTATCAATCAGAACGTTTAATTGAACCTGAGGAAACTCAGGTGCCAGGAGAAATTGGTCCCAATCCTTATAAGGGACTATTGGCTTTTCAGGAAGAAGACGGCGATCGCTTTTTTGGACGAGAGGCACAAATTGAAAAGCTGTGGAATTTGTTTCGCGCTCTCCATGAAAATATGACTCAGCCAGAAGCACCATTACGCTTACTGCCGATTTTAGGACCATCTGGTTCTGGAAAATCTTCCCTAGCACGAGCAGGTTTAATACCAGAATTAGCACGGCGTTCTCTACCTGGTTATAGTCTTGCACGGGTAGCAGTGCTTGTCCCTGGAACTCATCCTGTGGAAGCTTTAGCGACGGTGTTAGCAAGGGTGGCGACTAATGACCAAACCCCTGTGGAGAAAACGAAGGAGTTTGAGCGGGTATTAAAAGGAACTAGTAATACTACTACAGATACAATTATTTATGATGGCTTACGGCGGATTGCTAATGTCCTCCCGGAGATTGCTGTATCGCCGTTGGTGGTATTAGTAGACCAATTTGAGGAAGTTTACTCCCTTTGCAAAGATACTACGGAACGCCAAATATTTATTGAGAACTTAATTCATGCTGCAAGCGATCGCTCTGGCTGTGTATCAGTAATTATCACCCTCCGTAGCGATTTTTTAGGAGAAACCCAAAGACACCCAGCTTTGAATCAGGTAATTGCATCTAAAGGTGTAATTGTCCCAGCGATGAGTGAAGAGGAACTGCGACGGGCGATTACGAAACCAGCAGAAAACGCCGGACATCCTTTAGATGAAGCTGTAGTTACTCTGTTACTTAAAGATACAGACGGAAGGGAGGGAGCTTTACCCCTGTTGCAGTTTGCTTTGACTCGCATTTGGGAGGGGCTGAAAAAAGGCGTTGAACCCGTGAAGACACTAAGAGATATTGGCGGTGTGGGGGGAGCATTAGCACAAGAAGCAGAACGTATTTTTGATAGTCTTAATGATGAAGAGCAGAAAATAGCTCGACGGGTATTTTTAGGATTGGTGCAGTTGGGAGAAGGAGCGAGCGATACTCGTCGTCGAGCGAATGTTGATAATTTGGTTAGTTACAAAGAGCAGCCAGAATCTGTCAAAAGGGTGATTGACAGATTTGCTCACCCTGGAGTGCGATTGGTGACTGTTTCCTCTGAAAAAGGAATAGAAACTGCAGAAGTTACCCACGAAGCATTGTTTGCTAATTGGGGGAAAATGAAACAATGGCTAGATAGCAGCCGCAGTGATATTCGCTTTGGGCGGCGGTTGGAAGCAGCAGCGGTTGAATGGAAACAAAAGAATAAGTCGAAAGGTTATTTATTGCAGGGAAAACAATTGCAGGATGCTCAAGTATTTCATAAACAGCAAAATCCCAATTTAACGCTATCACATTTGGCTAGTGACTTTATTCAGAAAAGTGTTAATTATAGACGGAATTATTACTTAAGGTTAATTGGGTTTGTTTTTATTCCTATAATTTTATTCACCATATCTGCCGAAAGACAGATGCGAATTAGCAGATACTGGAGTATATACAATACTGCAAAAGTACAAAAAGATAGTTCGTCCAAAATTTTGGCGCTCCAAGAACTGGTAAAACTCGGTGTGGACTTAAGTAATGTTAATCTCAGGAACGTTGACCTCACTGGGATAAACTTCAGTGGTGCGAGCCTCAATGGTGTCAATCTCAGCGGTGCAAGCCTCAATGGTGGGAACCTCAGCAATGCCGACCTTAGTCGTGCGAACCTCAGCAATGCGAACCTCCGTGGAACTAAACTCAACAAAACCAATTTCACTGGTGCTACCATGAACGATACTGACCTATCAGCAGCGGATCTTAGCGATGCCCAGCTTGAAGCTGCTATTATCAGCGATGTCAACTTAGAGAATGCCAATCTTAATAGAACCAACTTTAAAAATGCTCAAATAAATAGCGCTAAACTCAACGATGAATACTTAGATAATGCTTTATTGTGCGCTACTACTATGTTTGATGGAAAGATATCTAACCGCGACTGTCTAGATATAAACACTATTACCTCTTCAGCTAATACTAATATTCGACCTCCAATAAATTCTCAAGTTTGTATTCCTGGACACAATGGAAAAGAAGTTCAAAAATCTCTAGCGATTACTTTAGCAAAGGCTTTAGAGATAGCAAAGTGTAAGAACCAGGGTTTATCTCCGAAAATTGGTCTTGAAGTTACTCTTTGTTATTACGACTTACAAGAAGCAAAAGAGCTAGTACGTGTTGCTGAATCTAGTGTAAACTATGCTCGTGCTATTTTAAGGGACGCTCAGGCTTTAGAAGAAGCTGGGGTGGGTACAAGATTTGATGTTTTGAAAAGTCAAGTTAATCTAGCAACAGGTAATCAAGCACTGATTAATGCTAGAACAAAGGAAAAAATAGCGAAAATTCGCTTATCTTTTCAATTAGGTTTTCCGGACTCAGTTACTTTGTTGAAAGTAGACCCTGTGAAGCTAGGTGGTCTTTGGAATTTACCACTAGAAAAAATTATTGATCTTGCTCAAAAAAACAGAAAAAAACAGCAAAAGCAGCACAATCAAATCAAGTTAGAAGTTCAAGAAATATTTATTAGCCTGCAATCTAGTTTTGATATAGTTCAAAGCTCTAACGCATCTTTGGTTCAAAATAGAGAATCTTTACGTATAGCAAGGTTAAGATTCCAAGCTGGGGTCGGTACTCAAAAGGACGTTATAGAATCAGAGGAAAAACTAACAATATCCGAACGTAATCAAATTAAATCGATTATAAATTACAACCGAGCTTTAGCTCAGTTGAAACGAGCGCTTTCTCCTGATAACTAGACGATATCAAAAGGTATCGGCTCAATAAGCAGGGCAAACGCATCTAAAATTAAGCTTTAAGGGATTGACAAAAATACTCCTACACGGGGTAAATCTAGC
>NZ_JAYGHM010000025.1:0-27293 GCF_034931125.1 Rivularia sp. UHCC 0363
AAAAAGGACGGTAAGCTCGATAGTTAATGTTGGGAAAAATATTATCCATATATTCAACCTTTTCCAACCATCCGCTATCAATTTTGCCGATATTAATATCTTCGTAAAGCTTGTTAAATCGCATCAAGTGGGAACGAGTTCTTCTGACAGCGTAAGGAACCATCGTTCCCGTTCGCATAATAAATGCCCAGTCGGAGGATTGTGCTAAAAGTAACTCTCGTGCGGCTTGATTGAGAGCTTTAGATTCTAATTCATCTTCTGCTTCGCGCTTTGATAACTCAATCATCCGTTCGGCAGCTTTATGCAAATGTGGGTAAATCCACGTATTAGTTTCATTTAACCAATACTCGTGGAACCCCTTGTGTCCCCAACTTGATTGAGAAGGACGACAAACTTGTTGTTCGGGATTGCTCCGCAAGTAATCCGATAAATGAGTCATTTTATAGGTTCCTTGGTCAAACCAAGACTTGCGGTAAAGATAATCAATAAACCAAGGTCCTTCGTACCACCAATGTCCGAACAACTCCGCATCATAAGGAGAAACCACAATTGGAGGACGATGCATCATATTCTGGAGATGTTGAACTTGACGCTCGCGGTTGAACATAAAGTTAGAAGCGTGTTCTGCGGTTTTTTCCCTTGCCCAGTAGGGATCGTAAAGCTGCTTGTCTCCCAGTCCTAAACCACGACCAGTAATTTTGTGATATTTAATCCCCGTATTTTTACGCTGACCGTTAGGCATGATAAAAGGCTTGATATAGTCGTATTCAGCCTCCCAACCCAAATCTTTATAAAATTCCCGATATTCCGCAGCACCAGGATAACCGACTTCAGAAGACCATACTTGTTGAGAGGATTCATGGTCGCGTCCAAAGGCTGCAACACCAGTTTCTGTAAAAATAGGAGCATAAGTTCCAAACTGAGGACGAGGACGAGCATATAAAATACCATGTCCGTCAGTAAGGAAATAACGCAATCCAGCATCCGCCAGCATCCGCTCTAAACCTTCAAAGTAAGCGCATTCAGGCAGCCAAATACCAGACGGTGGACGACCAAAATTTTCTTCGTAATGGTCTACCGCTACCTGAATTTGCGCCCAAACCGCTTGGGGATACATTTTCATTAACGGTAAATAACCGTGAGTCGCACCACAGGTGATGATATCAATATTGTTAGAATCTTGAAATTGTTTAAAAGCAGTTACCAAATCGCCTTTAAACTGTTCCCAATATTCTCTAGTGGCCTTAAACTCGCCTTTGTAATACTCAGCTAGATACTTAACGTGACCATTTTGCTCGTTATGTTCAATTTCTAGCTCGATTAATTCTTGCAGTTTCGCTAAGTGTTCATCATACCGTTCTTGCAGTAACGGATCGCGCAGCATTGAGACCAGAGGTGGTGTCATGCTCATCGTGATTTTAAAATCAATACCGTCCTGCTTCAAGCCCTCGAAGACTCGTAATAGAGGAATGTAAGTTTCCGTGATTGCTTCATAAAGCCATTCTTCCTCCAACACATAGTCACTTTCCGGGTGACGAACGAAGGGCAAATGTGCGTGAAGTACAAGCGCAACGTAGCCAGTAGACATAAGATTAATTCCGAGCGGGTATGTATTTATTGATAGTTGTGATTATACAGAAGCATCCCTTCGCAAGGCAGATTTTTGTCCGATACCCTTTGTTATCAGGTACGGAATAAACAAAGCCTGCGAGCATTTTTACCCGCAGAAGAAATACTTCTGGTTAGTCAGAAGTTAACAATATTTTAAAACTTTATGGTTATTCCTAAGCTATGACCGATCAGATTTTGGATTTTAGATTTTAGATTTTGGATTAAAGGTTAGGAGTTAGGAATTTTAGATTTTGGATTTTGGATTTTAGATTTTGGATTTTAGATTAGAAATCTTTCTCCTTGTCCCCTTGTCCCCTTGTCCCCTTGTCCCCATCTCCCCATCTCCCCATCCCCCCATCTCCTTGTCCCCTACTCTTCCGCTTCGTTATACAATTCCTGTAATGTTTGCTGCTGCTTCTTGCGAGAAACACGACGATACTTTTTGCTTTCTAGCATCGGCTCGTATTGTTGTTGTCCTTTTCCTTTGCTTTTTAACTTCAGGTTAGATTCTGGATCTGCTTGCTGTTTAAGCCAAGTTTGATGTTCTATTGCTTCTTCTAAAAACTGTAGATAATCTTCGTAGCGTTCCCAATCCCCCCGCACTACACAATCGGGTTCGTCTCGATGGAAACAGTTGCTAAATTTACAGCTACCGTTTTTTAATCTTTCTGTTGCTTCGGGAAAATAATTTACTAGTTCTTCCGGGGTACAATCTAAGTCCGGCTGATTAAAACCTGGAGTATCGGCGAGTAAACCACCTCCAGGAAGCTCAAATAATTCTACGTGACGGGTGGTATGTCTTCCACGAGCTAGTTTACCGGAAACGGATGCTACCCGTAAGTTAGCGTTGGGAATTAAAGTATTGATTAAGCTAGATTTTCCTACGCCGGAAGCTCCAGCAACTACAGTAATTTTACTGTCGAGAATCTTTTCAACAGCGTTGACATTTATACCTTTATAAACGCTGATAAATATGGGCTTATAACCCCAACTACTTAGACGTTGGTTAATTTGCTCTTGCTCTTGAGAGGTAATTAAATCACTTTTATTCAAACATAAAATTACATCTACACCTGTTGACTCACCTTTCACTAAAAAGCGGCTGAGTTGGTAGGGTTCCAAGGGAGGGTCTGTAACCGCAAACACTAATAATATTTGATTGACATTGGCGATCGCCGGACGGTCGAGTTGACTTTTTCGGGCTAAGACATCGGCGATCGCCCCACTAGCATCAGTCCAATCTGGTTCTTCGACTATGACGCGATCGCCAACCATTACTTGCTGACCAATTTTTTTTAAACGGGTTCTGCGCGTACATAAAAATAGCAGGGGATTGGGGTTGGATGAAGTAGGGGCAGAGCAGGAATGTCCCATTTTGTCCCCTAGTCTCCCCATCTCGTCTCGATCAAGCTGCACTCGGTAAAAATTAGCTTGTACGGCAACCACCGTACCTAGCAATCCGGATGTTAATAATACTTCGCCGTTCATGAGTCATTCGCTGGACGGCGTACTAATAAAGAAAAATATCCAGAACAGTCGGATATTTGTTCGATTTGATAACCCGCCATTGTCAAGCTATCGGGAACCTGCTCAATTGGCTCTCCTGGGTCTAACCAGACCTCTAATAACGCTCCCGCTTGCATTTGCTGCAAACGAATCTTTGTCCGCACAAAATTAATCGGACAAGGAGTTCCCCGTAAATCAAGCTGAGCGTCGGGAGTTGAAGGTGAAGATACACTCATTATTAGTTAAACAATTTTCCCAAAAATCCTTCTAACCCACCTTTTCCGGTGCGGTCTCCTTTAATTTTAGCTAGTTTTTCGAGCAATTCTCTTTCATCGGGTGTTACTTTTGTCGGAATATCAATCAATATTGTAATCATGTGGTCGCCCCTACTAACAGGATTTCCCAAACGCGGTACACCACGATTTTCCAATTTCATCACTGTATTGGGCTGAGTTCCCGGCGGAATAATCATTTCTACAGGACCATCTACAGTACTTACTTCCAACCGACACCCCAAAATTGCTTGAAGATAGCTAACTTTCAATTCTGAAAGTACGTTAATACCTTCACGCTGGAATTCTTCATCTTCATTTACAAATAAGTAAACGTATAAGTCTCCAGGCGCACCACCCCGCGTTCCGGCATCTCCTTCGTTAGATATGCGTAAGCGCGTACCATTGTCAACCCCCGCTGGAATGGTAATTTTAAGTTTCTTGGTAACTTGATTTGCACCCTTACCTTCACAAGCATCGCATTTTTCTTCAACTACCATTCCTTGTCCGTTACAGGTGGGACAAGTCGAAACTTGGGTAAAGCTGCCAAAAGGAGTGCGAGTGACGCGACGAACTTGACCAGAACCGCTACAGGTCGAACAAGTCCGGGGACGAGTACCGGGTTTAGCACCAGAACCGCTACAAATGTCGCAGGTTTCTAGATGGGAAATCCGAATTTCTTTTTCACCACCAAAGACCGCTTCCCGAAAATCTAGCTTCAAATCTAAGCGCAGGTCATCACCCCTAACTGGTCCGCTGCGTCGTCGTTGGGATTGACCGGCCGTACCTCCAGCAAAGCCACTAAAAATGCTTTCAAATATATCGGCAAAACCGCCCATATCGCCGAAATCTTGGAAACCAGCAGCACCAGCACCGGATACTCCTTGTTCTCCAAAACGGTCGTAACGAGCGCGGGTTTCTGGTTCTGAAAGCACTTCATAAGCGCGGTTGATTTCTTTAAACCGCTCTTCGGCTCCCGGCTCTTTGTTCACGTCTGGGTGATATTTCCGGGCTAAGCGGCGGTAAGCACTTTTCATTTCTTCTTTGTCGGTGTCACGAGAGACACCCAGAATTTCATAATAGTCGCGAGCCATATAGCAAAGGTAAAAGTTAAAATGTTAGGAGCTAATATACAGTTACTAGGTCAGGCAGAAGGCAGAAAGTTAAGTTTTATTATTAATTATTGATTTTACCCTTTGCCTTTGATAAAAATCACCCTTCGGGTTTCTCCGGAGGAGACGCTTTGCGATCGCTAGGCGATCTCACAGCAAATATTAAAGTACAGATGTTGCCATCGTTTCAACGACATTTATCAAATAGCCGTTGGGGCTGACTCTCTTATAATTGTGCTACGCGGAGGTGCAATAAGCAGACCAAATATTGAAGGGCTAGCCGCACTTATTGGTGTGGAAAACCCGCCATTTGGTTTTTTTTATGGCATCCAAACTATGTAATACGATGTAGCAATGCTGGAATTGCTTTTTATAATTTAGCAAATATGGATGATAAACAACACAAGGTCTCTCCCACCGAGGTGAAAGAGTAAAGTCCTGGACGGGTTTTCTTCCGACAAAGCTTAACATTTCCTGACATCCAAAACTACACTAAAAGAGTAGTCCAAATTCAAGCAATGTCAACCAACTATGTACCACCAAGAGTGGCTGCTCAAAGACTGGGAGTCTAAACAAAAACCCTTGAAAGATGGCTCGAAGCGGGGAAAATCGAAGCGATTAAAACGCCGGGAGGGCAAAGAAGATACGACTTGGACTCAGTTGTCTCTATTCGACCAGGTTTGAATAAACTGATAAGTACTAACGCAAAATTATTTATATAATTACTCGTGAGTAATATAAACCTTCCCTATTCCCCCCAACCCTATTCCCTCCCCAGACGAAATGTATAATTTATTTTGCACGAGTACTTATCGCTTTAATAGTTAAACTAAAAGTCGTTGTTTAATCTATAGCCTCGTAATCGTTTTGGATTGTATTATCCTCTTCAAAATCAAAGTTAAATTGTGGTGCGAAAGCTTCTTTTGATGCTTCGCTATCTTCAGTAATTTCCGGGTTATCAACTGGTTTAACTGCATCTTCATTAGTTTCGTTGTTGGCACGGCTGTATGCTTCGGCACCAATAGCAAATAGAGTTTGTTGAAACTCATCTAAGCTTTGTTTGAATTCTGCTACAGTTATTCCGTTCTTTCGCATTGCATTTTGCAATTTCGCTAACTTTTCATCAATAGAAACTTTAAGATGTTCGTCGATTAGATCGGCATTGCAGGCTAAGTTCAATTCATAACTATGTAAAAGAGTGTTAGCTTGGTTTGTTAATTCAATTAACTCTAAGCGTTTCTTATCTTGATCGGCATAGGTCTCAGCTTCTTGACGCATTCGTTCCACTTCGCTCTGACTCAAACCACCCGTATTAGTAATCCGAATGCTTTGTTCTCTACCAGTACCTTTGTCTTGAGCGCCGACTTTGAGAATACCGTTAACATCAATTTCAAAAGATACTTCAATTTGCGGTACACCCCTCGGAGCCGGAGGAATTCCATTTAAAAGGAATTTACCCAGACTTTTATTGTCCCGCGCCATTGCTCTTTCACCTTGAAGGACGTGAATTTCCACCGAGTTTTGTCCGTCAACCGCTGTGGAAAATACTTGGGATTTGCTAGTCGGAATTGTAGTATTGCGTTCTATGGTTTTAGTAAATACTTCCCCTAAAGTTTCGAGTCCCAAGGATAAAGGAGTCACATCCAAAAGTAGTAAATTATCGACTTCACCACCCAAGACCCCGGCTTGAATTGCAGCACCAAGCGCTACTGCTTCATCGGGATTGATTGAACGGTCGGGGGCTTTGCCGTTAAAAAACTTCATCAAAGCATTCTGTACCGCCGGAATCCGAGTAGAACCACCAACTAAAATAATCTTGTCAATAATCTCAGGCTTGAGGTCTGCATCTTTGAGTGACTGAGCCATTGGTTCGACAATAGCTTGAATCAAATGACTGCTAAGTTCTTCAAATTTGGAACGGCTAAGCTCCATTTCTAAATGTTTAGGTCCGCTTTCATTAGCAGTAATAAACGGTAAGTTGATTGAAGTACTTGCCATAGTCGAAAGTTCAATCTTGGCTTTTTCCGCAGCTTCCCGTAAGCGTTGCAGCGCCATTTTATCTGGAGCAAGGTCGATTTTTTCTTGCTGTTTAAAAAGCTCCATCATCCACTGGACGATACAGTTGTCAAAATCGTCCCCACCAAGATGATTGTTACCACAAGTGGCTTTTACTTCAAAGACTCCATCCCCAAGTTGCAGGATCGAAACATCAAAAGTTCCACCTCCCAAGTCGAATACTAAAATCAACTGTTCTTCATCTTGTTTATCTAAACCAAATGCTAAAGCCGCAGCAGTTGGCTCATTGATAATTCGCAGTACTTCCAATCCAGCAATTGTGCCAGCGTCTTTAGTGGCTTGTCTTTGAGCGTCAGTAAAATAGGCTGGAACTGTAATTACAACTTGAGTGACTTCTTCCCCCAAGAAACTTTCCGCATCCTGCTTTAACTTTTGTAAAATCATTGCGGAGACTTCTTGAGGGGTGTAGTTACGTCCGCGAATTTGGACATCAACAGTATCGTCTCGACCTTTAACACAGCCATAGGGTACGCGAGCGCGTTCGTCTTGGGTATCATCCCAACGACGACCGATAAATCGCTTAATGCTGAATATAGTGTTTTCCGCATTAGTTACTGCTTGGCGCTTTGCCAAGGGACCGACCAAGCGTTCGTCGCCTTTACCAAAACCAACAATGGACGGAGTAGTGCGTCCACCTTCTGAATTAGCAATCACTTGGGGTTGCCCACCTTCCAAAACTGCGACACAACTATTGGTAGTGCCTAAGTCTATCCCAATAACTTTTCCCATAACTATCGATATTTTTACTGATTAATTCTAAAAAGCTGCGATCGCAACGATAATGGTCGAACAGTTTCCGCAATTTAAAACAATGTTCTGTATGGGAAATTCGATCCCAGATGGAGAATCATTCCCTTAAAAAAAGAAATTTTTCTTCATAATCGTTGCGAACGAAAAGCGCGGATGAGTTACTAGATAGATTGGGATGCGATGCTCGCCCTTGGGAATTAACCCAAAACAGTTTTGGTTAGTTTAAATGGCCGACTTTCAAGCACTTGCTTCCCCAAGCTGATTTTCTTCAGAAGACATATCTTCCTGCGGAGCAGCCACCTTTACCATTGCATGACGTAGCACGCGATCGCCAAGAAAGTATCCGCGTACTAACTCTTCTAACACTGTTCCTTCCGGATATTCATCCGTAGGTTCGCGCATTACTGCTTCATGTTCTTTGGGGTCGAACTGCTGACCTTCTGGACGCATTGGCGAAACACCTAAGCGTTTGAGACTGTCTACTAGCTGTTTGTAAACGCCTTGATAACTTTTGTGAATTGCCATTTCCCCATCATTTTGGGGTTTAATTTGCGCTCGCGCTCGTTCAAAATTATCAACTATTGGCAATAATTCTGTAATCGTGTTGCGCTTGACCTGTATTTCTGAATCTTCTTTTTCTTTGAGCGTGCGTTTGCGATAATTTTCAAAATCTGCCGCAATTCGCATATATTGAGTGCTACGGTCATCTAATTGCGCTTTTAAAGCCTCAATTTGCTCCGATGTACCAGCATTTGATTGAGCAGTAGCTTGAGTCGCTCCGGCACTATCGTCTATATTCACCGTGGTCTCAGTTGTAGCTTGCTCGTCAACATCACTGTTGGAAATATTAGAATTTTGTAGAGAGTCACTGTTCATTACTTAAATTACCTCTGTTTGTTCGCCGTTGGGACACTGCTGTTAATATTCACTCATTATTCTCTAACCATTTTGGGATACTTTACAGGGTAGTTTTCCCAACCCCATAAAACAACAGCTTACACATTTAATTGCTTTGGGGAATGGAGTCGTATGTGGTATCACCGTCATGTATTATGACAAATGCTAAACCGGAATGATGACTTTCTTGCTAATTGCTTATTTGATACGATTTTTTCTGATAAATTGCCAGCCTACCTATATTAGGGAATGGGTTTAAATTTATATTTAAAACTATAATTACTGCTTTTTACTGCTTTTTTCTCAAAGAAACCATTTACATCAAAAATTACTGCTAGAAGCGGTATATAAACAACCGCCACCGATGCGATCGCCGGTGATAAAAAAAGTCAATTAGGAATCACCGACCTTTTGCCATAAAGGTGATTTTTGGGCTTAAAAAAAATTTTAGCTAAGTTTTCTTGGTTTGGATGAAAATTCTGCACCCCTGCTTGGGAATACTTGAACCATAGGTTTGTGCAGCATCCATTATTTCAATATATGACTTATTCGTCACAACAAAGGCGCAGTACTGCTCTGAGTGTCAGATCGGAATTTTCGCCTTTCGGTAACAAACTGGTTCAATCTGGCTTTGTTGACAACGGCCAAATGAAGCAGGCACTTATAGAAAGCCGCAAGTCCGGTAGACCTTTAACTGAGGTTATCGAATCAATTGCAGGACGGCAACTATCGCCAGAGCTACTTCGAGAATACAAAAAGCAACAGCTATTTGAACTTAAAATTCTTTATGGTGTAGAGTTCCTCGATCCGGAAGTTAGCCAGGTGGGCGTAACTTCGGTGGGAAGCTTGATTGAGACTCTTATCCCGGTGGATATTTGTCGTCGTCATCGTTTAATTCCATTATCAAAACACGAAGACCAAAACCCACCATCCGTTTTAATCGCGATGGTAGATCCAGATAATCTGGAAGCTTCCGACGATTTGAACCGGATTTTGCGTCCCCAAGGCTTCAGTTTGCAAAGAATGGTAATTACCCAAGAAGATTACCAACAGCTAATCAACCAGTTTTTGGATGAAATGGCTGTCAAACAGAAGCACATAGAAAAGGAAAAATTTACCGACATTAATCAAGATTTAGAAAATCTCGATAATCTCGATATAGAAGATGCTCCTGAAGAAGCAGAAGCTGACTTAGGTTCGGCTATGAAGGGTGCCGAGGATGCCCCAATTATCAACTTAGTAAATAGAATCCTCGCCAAAGCTTTACACGAAGCGGTTTCCGATATTCACATCGAACCCCAGGAAGAAAACCTCCGCATTCGCTTTCGTAAAGATGGTGTATTAAGTGAGGCTTTTGACGCTTTACCAAAAAAAATCATTCCCGCAATTACAGCGCGGTTCAAAATTATTGCTAACTTAGATATCGCCGAACGTCGTCTTCCCCAAGATGGACGTATCCGGAGAATGTTTGAAGGACGCAAAGTAGACTTCCGGGTAAATACTTTACCCAGTCGCTACGGTGAAAAAGTGGTTCTGCGGATTCTTGATAATTCCTCAACTCAATTAGGTTTAGATAAATTAATTACCGATCCGGAGACGCTGCAAATTGTCCAAGACATGGTTAGCCGTCCTTTTGGCTTAATTTTAGTTACCGGACCGACTGGTTCTGGTAAAACAACGTCTCTGTATTCCGCCCTTGCCGAAAGAAATACTCCTGATATCAATATCAGTACTGTTGAAGATCCGGTGGAATATAGTTTACCTGGGATTACTCAGGTGCAGGTAATTCGGGAAAAAGGACTGGATTTCGGTACTGCTTTACGGGCATTTTTACGACAAGACCCTGATGTATTACTCGTGGGTGAAACCCGAGATAAAGAAACCGCTAAAACAGCGATCGAAGCAGCTTTAACGGGTCACTTAGTATTAACTACCCTGCACACCAACGATGCTCCTGGTGCGGTCGCTCGTTTAGGAGAAATGGGTATTGAATCTTTCATGATTTCCAGTTCTTTAATCGGAGTTTTGGCACAGCGTCTCATGCGTCGCGTGTGTTCGGAATGTCGTATTGAGTACAATCCTACACAGCAGGAACTCGCACGTTACGGTTTATCAGCATCTCAAGAAGTGGATGTCACTTTTTACAAAGCTAATACTCTTACCATAGACCAAATCCAAGAAGCAAAAGCGAATAATCACCTGTGTGAAAAATGTGGTGGTATTGGTTATAAAGGACGCTCCGGTGTTTACGAAGTCATGAGAATTACCGAACGCATCCAGACTTTAATCAACGAAGAAGCACCAACGGAACTAATAAAAGAAGCAGCTGTAGAAGAAGGAATGAAAACTCTACTTGCTTACAGCTTGGATTTGGTACGTCAAGGAGCAACCACCCTTGAAGAAGTGGAACGGGTAACGTTTACCGATACAGGTTTGGAAGCAGAGTTAAAAGCTAAGCGTAAGAGTGGTTTGACCTGTACAAATTGCGATGCTCAATTGCAGCCAGAATGGTTAGATTGTCCTTACTGTATGACATCTCGCTTTCAAGATTAACGGTCGGAAAGTTAAGAGTTAGGAGTTAGGAGTTAATAAGAACTAATAAATAGCTAATAACAAATCTTAAAAAATAAGTAATAAACAAAAGGTGCAAAAAAATGGACATGATGATTGAAGATTTGATGGAACAAATGATTGAATTGGGAGGGTCGGATATGCATTTATCCGCTGGTTTACCTCCTTACTTTCGGATCAGCGGTAAACTTACACCTTTTGGTGAAGAAGCTTTAAGTGCCGACCAGTGTCAAAGATTAATTTTTAGTATGCTGAATAACTCTCAGCGTAAAATTCTCGAACAAACTTGGGAGTTAGACTGTTCTTACGGTGTCAAAGGATTGGCACGTTTCCGGGTGAATGTTTACAAAGAACGCGGTACTTACGCTGCTTGTTTGCGAGCATTAAGTTCTAAAATTCCCAACTTTGACAAATTAGGTTTACCAGATGTTGTCCGAGAAATGTGCGATAAACCTAAAGGGCTGATATTAGTCACAGGTCCTACAGGTTCGGGTAAAACAACTACTTTGGCGGCAATGATTGACTTAATTAACCGTACAAAATCAGAACATATTTTAACAATTGAAGACCCGATTGAGTTTGTTTACGAACCTGTTAAAAGTCTGGTTCACCAACGCCAATTAGGTGAAGATACTAAAAGTTTTGCTCATGCTTTGAAAGGTGCTTTACGTGAAGATCCAGATATTATTTTGATTGGAGAAATGCGGGATTTAGAAACAATTTCTCTAGCTATTTCCGCAGCAGAAACTGGTCACTTAGTCTTCGGAACTTTACATACTTCTTCCGCAGCACAAACCGTTGACAGAATTATCGACGTTTTTCCCCATGAAAGACAAACTCAGGTGCGGGTACAGTTATCTAACTCTCTAGTTGCGGTATTTAGTCAAACCTTGGTACCCAAGAAAAACCCCAAACCTGATGAATTTGGTCGAATCATGGCTCAAGAAATCATGATTATTACCCCTGCTATTTCTAACATGATTCGTGAAGGTAAAACTGCTCAAATTTATTCGGCAATTCAAACCGGAGCGAAATTAGGAATGCAAACTTTGGAGAAAGTTCTTGCTGATTACGTAAAAGCAGGAGTTATTTCCTTTGAAGCCGCAATGTCAAAGACTTCTAAGGCAGATGAAATTCAACGATTAATTGGTGGAGTACCCACAAATGGAAAAGCCGCTGTAAGACATTAGTTTTTCACAATATTACTGGTAGTTAGCTATAAGTTTTTGACTAACTACTAAGTATTTTTTCATCAAGCAAGTGAAAGTTTTGAAAAGAAAATTTGAATTTTAAACTATATAAATTATGCCAACTTTTGTCGCTCGGGTTCGCGATTCAGAAGGAAAATCCAAACAAGAAAAAATTGTTGCTGACTCCTTAGCACAAGCTCGTACTGAGTTAAGACAGCAAGGTTTTGTGATTCAAGACTTAAAAGTATTTAAAGGTTTCGATCTTGCTAACGCTCTCGATTTAACAAAACTGCAAGACAAGTTTGCGACGGTTTCTGTTAAAGATAAAGCAGTATTTTCTCGTCAATTTGCTGCGTTGACAAATGCAGGGGTCGCAATTGTCAGAAGTTTAGGAGTACTTTCCGAACAATGCAGCAATCCTAAATTGAAAGCTGCACTTTTAGATATTAGTAGCGAAGTGCAAAATGGTGTTGGTCTTTCCGATGCAATGCGGAAGCATCCTGAATGTTTTGATGGTTTATATGTCAGCATGATTCAAGCTGGTGAAGTCGGTGGTGTTTTGGATGAAGTTCTCAATCGCTTAGCCAAATTATTAGAAGATGTCGCTCGATTGCAAAACCAAATCAAATCCGCAATGTCTTATCCTACCGTAGTGGGCGGTTTAGCAGTCATCATTTTTTTGGCAATGACTATTTTTCTAATTCCCATTTTTGCCAATATATTCAAAGACTTGGGAACAGAATTACCTGCTCTAACGCAGTTTATGCTCTGGATAAGTGGTGTTCTTACAAGCTGGAGACTTTTTGTACTTATTGGTATTGTTGTCGGAGCAAAAATTTCTTTTGACCTGTACTATAAAACACCTGTAGGTCAATTAAATATCGATGCACTTTCCTTAAAATTACCTTTGTTCGGCGACTTAATTCAAAAATCAGCAATTGCTAGATTTAGCCGGACTTTTGGTTCTTTGACTCGTTCTGGAGTACCTATTTTAAGCTCTTTAGAAATTGTTCGAGACACATCAGGAAACCAGGTAATTGCTAATGCGATCGATGCTGCAAGAAGTGAAGTTCAACAAGGAGGCATGATTAGTATTGCTTTACAAAAAGAAAATGTGTTTCCGATTATGGCAATTCAAATGATGAGTATTGGAGAAGAAACCGGGGAATTAGATGCGATGTTAATGAAAGTTGCCGATTTCTATGAAGATGAAGTTGAACAAGCTGTAAAAGCTCTTACTAGTGTTTTAGAACCAGTCATGATTGTGGTGATCGGTGGTATGGTTGCTATGATTTTGCTGTCGATGTACTTACCCATGTTTAAGGTCTTTGAAGACTTGGGATAAAACAATTATCAATGTTAGCGAAGCGTGGCGGAACGCCATACAGTTATCAATTATCAATTAAAACAGTTAATTGATAACTCCTAACTCCTAACTCCTAACTCCTAACTCCTAACTCCTAACTCCTAACTTATTTTATGCCCGTACAAAAATCTCACTACGAAATTAGCTTGACGGAATATAGCGATCGCTTATCTACTGTTGCTCTTCTAAAGCAGCACCGTCCTTATTTAGAAATGATTCCCAGTTTACGTCGTCCCGATGAAAGTCTTATTACTATTCCTCTACCAATTATCCGCATTCGTAAAACTGAAATAAATTTACCGCAGACAATTTGTCTACCCTGCGATTTAGCAATTTTGATGTGTGACCCCGAATGGAAAATTAAAACAGGGGTGGAAATTCTTGTTTTTATTCATCGTCCCGATGAGGATTTTTCTGACCTTTTAAAACGATGGCGGCAATCTCAAGTATGGTTGGATAAGGACTATGAATGGTTGATGCCTTTACGTCATAATCATATTTTGACTGAAGGAACTAATGCTATATATCCTTTGTTCGTAGTATTTTCAGAAACATCAGAACGAATTAAACGTGGTTTAGTAGGTGCCGATCTTCCTTTTGTAGTTCAAACGGGATTTCTTTTGGATGAAGAAAAGAGTGAGGTTGAACGGCAACTAGGAAACAAGGAATAATGAATGAGGAATATATAGCCTGTTAAATCTTTCAAAAAAATAAAATAATAATCTCATAGTTGATTTAAACATTTATATCAATTCGTTTACAATTCATAAGTATTTTTATGTATAAATTAGCCGAGTGTAAATATTTTTAATGTTTTAAAAATTATGTATAAATATAAATTATATTTCCTTGGTAAAAGTCCGTAAAAAATAACTAATCCCGTATCTATGCTCTGAAAAATTCTATTACTGGTTTTTTATCCTTCAGTCTAAAGACGTATTTTCAATATTAAAGACAAGTAATCCAAATTCGGCTTCTTATGACTTTTATCGCCACAAACTAGTCATAATCACTGGTTCTTTAGATATTTTTTCTAACTTTTAAGGTCATACTTTGGGCTATACCCTAGATCTATACCTTACGAGATAATTATGATAGGCTGCCATATTTTCAGCTTGACTAATGATCTTAGTTAAGAGAAACTTACGTATAACTGATGCAAGTACTTATAAAAGTAATAATTTTTGTAAAGAATATGAGATTTATATTTCGAGGGATGGAAAAGTATTTATTTAATGAGTGATTTTATAGTTAGAGATAAAGTGCTGTTGTTTTAACCAGAGCTTGATTTCTGGTAAAAGGGCAACAGACTCAAACCACAATCAATATGGTTGGTCAAAAGCATGGAGACATTAGAATTTATAATTTATCCAGACGGTAGAGTACAAGAAAAAGTGACTGGAATAGTTGGTGCTTCTTGTGCTGAAGTTACTGCGGCTATTGAAGCGCAATTAGGAATTGTACTAACGAATGAGCCAACCTCAGAATATTTTGCTAACAACGTGTCTCAAAGCAATGTTGCGAATACCACCGCAACCAGCGACTGGTAATCAACTCAACTTAATCATTTATCACTGCTAACGAAATATTATGTCACACTTTAGCCAGATTAAAACTCAAATTCGTAATATTGAATCTTTGAAAGATGCTCTCACCGATTTAGGTGTAGCTTGGAAAGAAGGTTCGCATTCCTTGCGCGGCTATCAAGGGATTTCCCACACTGCCGAAATTGCGATCGAGCAAAAAAATGGCTACGATATCGGCTTTAAATGGAACGGAAAAGAATACGAATTGGTAGCCGATTTACAGTATTGGGGGCAAAATCTTTCTGTAGAAGGGTTTTTACGTCAAGTTACACAACGTTACGCTTACCGCACAGTAGTTAAAGAGACTGCAAAAGCTGGCTTTCAAGTTAGCGAGCAACAGCAGAATCAAGATGGTTCAATTCGCTTATTAGTGCAGCGTTGGAGTACATAATGTCTGATTTTTTGCCACCAGAAGAGCAAGATAATCGTTCTGGTTGCGAACCGGAATTAGGCGGTTTTTTGCGAGATAGTCCCCAACGTTCTGGCTTAGAACCGGAATTGGGCGGTGTTTTGCGTCAAAGGGGTGTATATGTCGATGAAATTACCTGTATTGGCTGCAAGCACTGCGCTCACGTTGCTCGTAATACTTTTTACATAGAACCAGATTACGGGCGATCGCGGGTTATGCGTCAAGATGGCGATTCTGAGGAAGTAATTCAAGAAGCGATCGATACTTGTCCTGTCGATTGCATTCACTGGCTTGATTATACAGAACTTAGAAGTCTTGAAGAAGAACGTAAATATCAGGTAATTCCTGTAGTTGGGTATCCGGTTGAAGGTGCAGTTATTGCATCTCAACGTCGTCGGAACAAGCGAAGATTAAAGAACAAAAAGTCTCGGTTTTAAAAATTAATATTTTGACTTATTAAAAAGGGCTGCATTTGCAGCCCTTTATTTTTATTATTAATTGTTTGATTATTTGATTATTATTTTATTGCTAAATAACAACCTAGAATTCCAGCCGCCTATTACTGGATTATAAAGCTGACGATAGACGGATGGAAGATAGCTGAAAACTCATAGATTCACTAGGAAGAAAGACTTGATAGCTGCACTTAAAGACGCAAAAAGAAATATGGAATTGGTTGTTTTACCTATTTTCAACTGCGTCGATCGCGAGTTTTCAGCAATGTTTAACTTAAGACAGATACTTCTCCAAAGTATTAGCTAATGTAGTTTTAGGAACTGCACCAACGACCATATCAACTTTTTGCCCACCTTTAAAAATCATTAATGTAGGAATACTGCGGATACCGTACTGAGAAGCAACATTAGGATTCTCATCAGTATTAACTTTAACAACCTTTATTTGACCTTCATATTGGGAGGAAATTTCATCCACAACGGGGGCTACCATGCGACACGGACCACACCAGGGTGCCCAAAAGTCAACTAGCACGGGAACTTCGCTATCGAGTACTTCCTGCTTAAAGGTGGAGTCTGTAACTTGTGTAGCTGATGACATACCTTAAAACCTTGTAATCTGATGTTTTTGATTTTTGTGAAAATTCTACCACAGCAAAAACCACTGCCTTGGTATTTGGAATATAGATTTACAGAGTAGCCTGAACCTATCGCAAAACATAAGGAACCGCCCGAACAGTAGTCCGGGCGGAGTGTGGTGTGAGGAGTGAACGGAAACATTCGTCTCCGCTATCTCTATTGTAGGCGACATATGTGATTTTTCCAGTCATAGTTTAAAAGTAAGGAAAAATTTATTTAAGAAAACGTTGGACTTTTAGCTGTTTTGCATTGAAATAGTTAGCGATCGCTGGCTTTTTTGGAATAATTAAGCATATGCCTACTTTTCATTAACTATTAGATATTTCTCATACCTCATACCTTTAGACGTAATTTTCTTCATTTGCCCATACCTAAATGTTGAGCTTTCTGATACACCTTTCCTTCGGTTAAGAGTGATGGAGCAATCACAACTTCAACCTGCTGCATCTCTTTTAAATTTTTTGCTCCAAGGGTACCCATACTTGTTTTTAGAGCGCCTAAAAGATTGTGAGTGCCGTCATCAAGTTGTGCCGGTCCAGTTAATATTTGCTCTAAAGTACCAGTGGTGCCTACATTAATGCGAGTACCCCTCGGTAATACTGGAGATGGAGTAGCCATACCCCAATGATAGCCACGTCCTGGGGCTTCAACGCATCTAGCGAAGGGAGAACCAATCATTACACCATCAGCACCGCAAGCAATACACTTACAAATATCGCCGCCAGTGATTAAACCGCCATCAGCGATTACTGGTACATAATTACCAGTTTCTTTGTAATAATCATCTCGTGCTGCTGCACAATCAGCGATCGCGCTTGCTTGGGGTACACCTACACCTAATACTCCACGGGAAGTACAGGCAGCACCAGGTCCGATTCCTACTAATACCGCAGCCGCACCAGCTTTCATTAAGTTAAGGGTAACTTCATAACTGACACAGTTACCTAAAGCTACCGGGATAGGCATTTCTCGGCAAAACTGAGCCAAATCCAAGGGAGTTATCGATTCAGGTGATAGGTGTGCGGTAGAAACTACTGTAGCCTGCACAAAAAATAAATCTGCCCCAGCTTCTGCGACCACCGAACCGTATTTAGTAGCCCCTACTGGAGTCGCGCTAACTGCGGCAATTGCACCACTCGATTTTATTTCTTGAATTCTTTGCTTTACCAATTCTGGTTTAATCGGTTCGGCATAAAGTTCTTGCATCAAAGGTACAAATTCATCTTTGCTTACAAGGGCAATCCGGTCTAAAATTGGCTCTGGATTGTCATAGCGCGTTTGGATTCCTTCTAAATTTAATACTCCCAATGCTCCTAACTCTGACAATCGTACAGCCATCCGCACATCGACAACACCATCCATTGCACTCGCAATAATTGGAATTTCTCGCTCTATATTACCAATACGCCACGTAGTATCTGCTAAAGCAGGATCTAGTGTTCTGGTACCTGGTACTAAAGCAATTTCATCGATTCCGTAAGCCCTGCGGGCTGTTTTTCCCCGCCCAATTTGAATATCCACTCGCTTTTAGTTATCCTCATCTATTTAAGCTAGGGTATCAAATTGTGGGGGTATTTTGAGCGGTTTTTTTTCAAACTAATTGTTTCGAGTCGCACATCCAAAAAATCATCTCAGCAATTCCTCGCTAAATGCGTGAAGCATAACTCCCGAAGGCAGACTTTAATAAAAGCAGCCAAAGCAATATAATTAAAAGTATATATATGTATAATATTTTTGAAATTGATTCATTTTACAGGGAGCGAAGTGTCAAATAACACTATGAAGCCAAAATTTAGAACCAAGCAGTCCTTATTAAGTTTTATGCAAATATTTCAGGTGTAAACAAATTCCGAACGCTTATGGTTTTAATAATTTAGAATTTACTCCCAAGCTTACGAAATAAAATAACGATCATCTTTTCCCTCACAGGGATAGAATGTATTACAATACTACAAGAGCAATAATGTATAAAATTACTGATTAATTATGAACAGTAGATAGGAAGTAGATCGGAATAGCGAATTATATATCTAAGTATAAATAGCTATTCTTATCAAAAAAAAGTGACATAAAGTCGCTTGCGTTCAGAACCGCTAAGATTGTTAACATAACTTCAAAATTATTAATTTAAGTAAGCAGCCTTGATCCAATCCGAAACACTAGAATTATTGGAATGGTCTCGCCTGTGCCAGCATTTGTCTACTTTTGCAGCAACAAAGCTGGGGGCGATCGCCGCACGTAATATTGATATTCCTACCTCTGTGGTAAAAAGCGAGTATTTATTAGCGCAAACGAAAGAAGTATACGAGTTAGAAAATCGTTTGGATAACGGAATATCCTTTGAAGGAGTTCAGGATTTCGGCGATTCTTTAGAAAGAGCAGAACTCAAAGGTATTTTGGCTGGGGATGAACTACTTGCGATCGCGACTACCCTAGCTGGAATTAGAAATTTACGTCGCTTAATTGATAAGCATCCGGATTTAGAAATATTGAATGAATTAGTTGCTGATTTACGGACTTATCCAGAATTAGAGCAAGAAATTCATCGCTGTATTGATGAACGGGGACAAGTAACAGACCGCGCTAGCGAGAAACTCCGCGATATTCGGAATTCATTGCGTCAAAATCGCACTCAAATCACCCAAAAGCTGCAAAATATTATCCAAGTCAAGGGTAATGCTCTCCAGGAGACGATAATAACTCAACGCAGCGATCGATATGTTATTCCAGTAAAAGCACCGCAAAAAGACGCGATTCCCGGCATTGTACACGATACTTCAACTAGTGGAGCCACTTTGTATGTGGAGCCTAACTCTGTAGTGCCGATGGGGAACCAACTGCGGCAATTATTGCGAAGAGAACAAGTAGAAGAAGAAGCGGTTCGCCGTACTTTAACGGAGAAAGTAGCTGAAGTAAAGCCAGATTTGGAAAAATTACTTGCAGCAGCAATTGTATTGGATCTAGCTACTGCTAAAGCACGGTATAGCTTCTGGCTCAAAGCAAATCCGCCTCGTTTTATCAATCCCCTAGAAGAAAACATTACCTTACGCGAATTACGACATCCCCTATTAGTGTGGCAGCAGCAGCATGAAGAAGGACATCCAGTAATTCCTGTAGACTTAGTTATCAACCCATATATTCGAGTCGTTACAATTACCGGACCAAACACCGGGGGTAAAACCGTAACTCTTAAAACCCTGGGTTTGGCAACATTAATGGCAAAGATTGGTTTATTTATCCCAGCCAGCGAGCCGGTGGAATTACCTTGGTTTGACCAAATATTAGCAGACATTGGAGATGAACAATCTTTAGAGCAGAGTTTATCAACTTTTTCCGGACATATTCGCCGGATTAGTCGGGTTTTGGATGCAATTTCCACAGAGGAAGCAGAAGACGAAACAACTTCCCCCCATCCCTCTTCCCTAGTCCTCCTCGATGAAGTTGGTGCAGGTACAGATCCAGTTGAAGGTAGTGCTTTAGCCATTGCTTTATTGCGTTATCTTGCAGACCATTCATTGCTGACAATTGCCACTACTCACTTTGGAGAGTTGAAAGCATTAAAGTATCAAGACGAACGCTTTGAAAATGCTTCGGTAGAATTCAATGAAGCAACTTTGTCACCAACTTACCGTTTACTGTGGGGAATTCCCGGACGTTCCAATGCTTTAGCAATTGCTTCTCGATTGGGATTAAAAGCAGAAGTAATAGAAAAAGCAAAAGACGAAATGGGAGGTGCAACAGATGAGGTTAATCAAGTTATAGCTGGATTAGAAGCACAACGTCGTCGTCAGGAAGAGAAAGCAGCCCAAGCACAGGATTTGTTGCAGCAAGCGGAACGTTTTTATCAAGAAGTATCTGCAAAAGCGACAGACTTGGAAGAAAGAGAAAAATCTTTGCGTGCTTCTCAGGAAATTGCAGTCAATAAGGCGATCGCTTCGGCTAAAGGTGAAATAGCTGGGGTAATCAAGCGTTTGCAGCAAGGTAAACCAACCGCTCAAGATGCTCAAAAAGCTACCGAAGATATAAATAAATTAGCAGATAAATTTGTACCCAAAGCTGCACCAAAACAGAAAGCGGGCTTTATGCCAAAAGTCGGTGAAAGGATTCGCATTCCTCGATTAGGGCAAACTGCGGAAGTGTTAACATCTCCCGATGAAGATGGAGAATTTAACGTCCGTTTTGGCATCATGAAAATGATAGTTAAATTAGAAGACGTAGAATCTCTAAGTGGAGAGAAAGCGCAGCCAGTAGCTAAAGTAAAACCAGCAGCAAAACCAGCACCAGAACCAATTACCGTAGAAAATGAACCTTTAATTAGGACTTCTAAAAATACCGTAGATTTACGGGGAAGGAGAGTAGCAGATGCTGAGCTAGTTTTAGATCAAGCGATTTCAGAAGCTGCAAGAGCAATATGGATAATTCACGGACATGGAACCGGAAAACTGCGTCAAGGCGTTCATGCTTATTTAAAGCAGCATCCAAGAATTAATAATTACGAAGCCGCAGAACAAAATGATGGCGGGACGGGCGTTACAATTGCGTATGTTAAATAAGGGTAATGGGTAATGGGTAATGGGTAATGGGAGATAGGTATGAATAACCGCGAGCAATAAATTTATAACTCCTTACTTTTCACTTCGACAACTCTTTCCCGATTCCCAATTACCAATTACCAATTCCCAATTCCCAATTCCCAATTCCCAATTCCCAATTCCCAATTTAAAATTCCTCTTTAATAAAATAGATTTTGATTCTAAAGTAGGTGAAAGACAAATTGCTGTTGACCTAAATCAGCTAAAAAGCTTGTCAAAATGCAATTTTTTTGCTAAAGCTTGTGGAAACCAATATAAAATGTTGGCAGTCTGGTTTCAAAATGGGTAACAGCAACAGTCCCTACCAGTCCGATCACCTATGCTTAAAGTTATGCACTCTGCTGGCGATTCACCCACTATAAGTTCCCAGTGGGAGGATTTAACTAACATTGCCGCCCCGACATCCATTCAATGGGACGATATCAAAGCCCAAATTGATTTGGTGTTGTTGGCGCTAGAAGCTTTGACGGGCATCGGTTCCGAGGCAATGCTCTCTGCGGCAATCAATCTTAATTTAGAATCAAGAGTGCCAGACCGGGTGGCGCTGTGGCGACTGCGCCAGTCTAATCCCATACGTAAAGGTCAAGGAGGCAGAAAAAAATTAGATGTAGAGGAAGCGCGATCGCTAGTTTTGATTACTTGCTATCTTGCCAAACAGCACCAAGAATTAATTCGTCGTGCTGTTGACTTGCTAGAACAGCAAGCATTGAACAACCGCGAACCTCATTTCTCTCCTTTACTAGGAGATTACATCGATGCTTTCTGCAATACTTACCAAGAGCGGATGGAAGATTTGGAGAAAATCTCCACAGATACACTTACGAATTTTGCACTCAAACTGCTGATAGATTTAGTTTTCTATAGTGGTTCCGGCGGACATCGCCGTCTCTGGCTAGCACTTATAGATCGTTCAACAAAATTTTAAAATGTCCAAGACGCATTTACTGCCATGCCTCTATCAAATTCAGTGATTCGTCGGTATACGCCGCCTACCTGCACGTTAGAAGTTTTGGCGCAAAGTTCTCCTTTGTCGCGTTGGATGGGTAAATCCGTTCTCAAGCAGGTCAGATTTAATCTTAGTTTTGACGACCCGCGACAACCAGAAGCAGAAAAAATCGTAGTTCAAGGCGACCGGGACCAATTGGAAGCTTTATATACGGCAGTTTCAAATTACGTGCAGGACATCTTGCAACAGTCACCAGAAAGTTTCTGGGCTTCTAGAGTTGAGGCACATTCTGCCAGAAAAACATCTGAAACTACAGTAGTAGAGGATGTTAACAACTCACAACCAGATATTTCTAATTTTAGAAACGAATTTGCTTCTAGAGGAAATATCTATTTGAAACCAAGCAGCCATTTGACCCATCAATTGTTTCTTGGCTCCTTAGCTTCGCAAGTTCGTGGTTCTTCAATTCAATTGAGTTTGCTGCAATTATTTGATTTAGCAACTGCTTTAGATGAATATGTAGCTGATGTTGTTGCAATGCCTACGGTTACTCAAAGGCGCAGAAACAGCTTTGCAATCCCTGCTTGGGCACCTGTTGCAGCGGTACTAGTATTAGGTTTAGGTTTGATGCCAATAACCTATCAATATGCTAATCGACTTCGAGAACAAAGGAAGACGGGTGAAACCGTGGCAACAGCAAACAAAGAAATTGGTAGTGATGTTTCTCCTACACCTTTGTTAACGCCATTGCCAACACCTAATTCTTTGCTTACACCTTTACCGAATGCATCGCCGCTACCAACTTTAGGTTCTGGTTTAAGCGTTCCTAATGTACCATCTTCCTTAGCATCTCCTAATCCGACATTAGGGACAACTCCAGGTAGTACTTTTCCCTCAGTTTCTAATCCTAACAGTAGTTCAACTATTCCCTTACCGCCGTCAGGTAGCAGTAGTTTAGGTGGTAGTACTACGATAAAACCCGGAACTGGAGGATCGACACTTTCTCTAACACCAAATTCTTCATCTGGGAAAACTCAAGGGACAAACAGTTCTACATCTTCTAAAGGTAAGACTAGCTTGCCTTCTCAAATTCCATCAACTAGTTTACCGCCACTGATTAACCCGACTAGTCCAGTAATTCCCATACTTCCTCCTTCAAAACAGGCATCTGCACCTCAAAACAATAATCAAGGTGCGCTGACAAATCCTACTAAACTTGATCGCGATTTAGCCGCACAGCTAAGAGAGAGTCGCACGGCAACTCCAGCGAATAACGATCGCAAATCAACAACAACCGCAGCCAACAGCGAAACCTTATTTGATACCAATCAAGTTGCGGAAGTAAGAAGTTACTTGAAACAACGCTGGCAGCCACCTAATGGTTTAAAAGAGCCTTTACAATACAGCTTGACAGTAGGTGTCGATGGTGCGCTCGAACAAATTCTTCCTTTAGGAAAAGCTGCAAGAGATTATGTAGAGAAGGCTGGGATTCCAGAAATTGGTCAACCCTTCGTTTCTCCTAGCCGAAACGGACAAAATGTAAGAGTACGTGCAGTCTTTAAACCCAACGGTCAAGTACAAGCCTTCCCTGAAACGGATTAGAGGAAGCACTTTGACCTTTATGTCAGTAAAAAACCGGGTTTCTTCAGAATCGCTAAATCAGGGAAAGCTGAATTATTAATAAAGAAACCCGGTTAATAAAAATAGTGTTAATCGTTTTTATTTACAATCAAAATTTTATAAATGGGATTTGAAAATAGAACAAGTCAGTGTTTAGCTTGCGTGAGTGATACAAATTGAGTTAAGTTTAAAATGCAACTTTTGGAGCTACAAAATATTACTATAGATACATAAGTACCAATATGCTTACATTTGACATTTTAAATAAAAATCTATATAGATCAATTTAACTGTAACGGCATAGGTTGGTGACGACGACCGTCTCCAGCGCCTTGGTTTTATCAACCAGAGGTGCTTTTTAATGTGAAAAAGTAATTCTGTTTTTTTCTGCTTGAATTGCTATTTATTAATTGTTAGCTAATAATGATGTTTTACATTCTATTGGCAACGAATTAATAAGTATAAATACCATCCCATGAAAGGATTAGAAAAGCTAAAAATAAAAGATTGTGGACTATAAACGCCGCGAAAGGGGCGAATAATTTCTACAAAAAACTTAAGTAAATTATAATGTTATTTTGGCGGCAACTGTTATGACCTCCAATGATTTTGTGACATCAGATCATCTGCAAACGGATATTGTTAAGTTAATCGAAAATTTACCGAAATTAAAAAATCGGAAATATATCTACCAGGCTTTAAATACTTTATTGCGGCTTGCTGAAGAAGAAGAAATCGACCGGCTAGATTGGAAAATCTTATCGTCATCTTTGGCAGATATGGAACGGGGTTTTCAGTTGTTTCATGCCTACCGACACGTTCGTAAAGTGACTATATTTGGGTCGGCACGTTTATCACCAGAGACACCAGATTATAAGATGGCAAGAGATTTTGGTCGCCGCGTGGCTGAATTAGGATTTATGGTTATAACTGGTGGTGGTGGTGGGATAATGCACGCCGGACACGAAGGAGCCGGACGGGAAAACTCTTTTGGTTTGAATATTGAGCTACCCTTTGAACAAGAAGCCAACCCGATTATTCAGGGTGATGATAAATTAATTCATTTTAAATATTTCTTTACTCGCAAGTTATTTTTGCTTAAAGAGAGCGATGCAGTAGCCTTATTCCCCGGTGGTTTCGGCACTCAAGACGAAGCATTCGAGTGCATGACCTTGAGTCAAACTGGTAAATTTGGACCAGTGCCATTAGTTTTGATTGACCATCCCGGTGGTGATTACTGGAAGTCTTGGAGCGAATATATTAATAAGCAGTTAGTTGAAACAGGTCTGGTAAGTCCTGAAGACCCAAGTTTGTATACCGTTACAGATAATTTAGAAGTTGCTTGTGATGCCATAACTCAATTTTTCAAAGTTTATCACTCCAGCCGCTACGTTAGCGATCGCCTAGTGATTCGCTTAAAGTCGGAGTTATCTGATGCGGAAGTAGAAAAGCTAAATACCGAATTCAGCAGCATTTTACTGAAAGGGCAAATTGAGAAAAGTCAGACTTTACCACAAGAAGGAGCAGACGAAGCAGTTGGGCTTCCCAGGCTGCTGCTGTACTTCAATCAAAGGGATTTGGGACGCTTGTATCAGATGATTGCAGCAATTAACCAAATGGGACATCCTTCGGTGGAAGATGCCCAACATCCCGAAAGGAAGTAAATTTGGGCATGGGTACTTGGGCATTAATCTCAAATGTTCGTCCTCAATCTGCCCTCAGACTAGAAGTCTGGGGCTACAAAAACAAAGCCCGTCTTCACGGGCTAAAATAGGTAATCTCAAGTGACTCGTTGACTCGTTCCCAGCCTCCAGGCTGGGAATGCTGTTTCAGGAGGTTTTACCTCCGGTGGCAATTGACGGGTTAGAAGCCCATCCCACACGAGATGAATTTTCTCTAAAACTAAAAACTTAGATAATTTGTTAGCATTAAATTTAGTGCAAATTTGATGCATAATTAATTCTATGTTAAATATCAGTCGAGATATTCATTCACTTTCAAGCTTTAAGCGGAATACGCCTTCATTTATTCTATAAATTATGTGAAATATAAGAGAACAGGGTGCCAAGTTAAAACATACGTAATCATGTGATTAAGATTAATTCAACGGTGGACAAATAAATGCCCACCATAAAAACTAAATAAACAGTTAGCTAAGAACCCAATTAACCAAAGTCCGCACACCGAAACCCGTTGCACCAGAGGGATTGTAGCCGTTATCTTTATCAGTCCACACGGGACCGGCAACATCTAAATGCGCCCAAGCGGGGGTATCTTTGACAAACTGCTTCAAAAACAAAGATGCAGTAATCGAACCACCCGCACGAGGTCCGGTATTCTTCATATCGGCAATACCAGATTTCAATCCTTCAAAATACTTCTCTTCCATCGGCATTCGCCAGAATTTCTCCCCGGCACTTTCAGAAGCTTTCTGTAATTCGGATGCTAATTCATCGCTAGGACTAAACAACCCGGCAATTTCATTTCCTAGAGCAACGATACAAGCTCCTGTCAAAGTTGCTAAATCAACGATCGCATCTACTCCCAATTTATCGGCAAATACTAACGCATCCGCTAAGGTTAAACGTCCTTCAGCGTCAGTATTATTAACTTCGATAGTTTTACCGTTAGAAGCTTTAAGGATATCGCCGGGATGCATAGCGTGTCCGCTAATCATGTTTTCAGCAGCGGCAGATATAAAGTGAACTTCTACATCTGGCTTGAGTTGACCAATTGCTTTAGCAGCTCCCAAGGTAGCCGCAGCACCACCCATATCCATTTTCATGGTTTCAATACCGCTACCAGCACCTTTAATATTTAATCCACCAGAATCAAATGTGACACCTTTACCAACTATGGCTAATTTACGTCTGGGGGTACCTTGGGGTTTATAGGTGAGGTGAATAAATTTTGGAGGCAAATCGGAAGCTTGCGCTACTCCCAAAAAAGCCCCCATACCTAGTTTTTCACATTCTTCTTTTTCCAGAATTTCTATTTCTAAACCGTGTTCGTCAGCTATAGTTTGAGCTATTTCCGCCATAGTTACTGGGGTCAACTCATTAGCTGGGGCTGCGACTAATTCCCGCGCCAGCATTACTCCTGAAGCTATTTGATTGGCAAGGGTTACGGCAGCTTCTTGTCCGCCAAAACCTAGTAAATCTACGGTTTCTACCTGTGTTTCTTTTTCTTCTGGCTCCGACTTGAAACGGTTATCTTGGTAAAGCGCTAACTGTACACCTTCGGCGATCGCCTGGGCAGTTTGTGCTGGGTCATCATGACAAACTGGTAAACTGATGCCTAAAGACTTGCAATGCTGCTTTTTGGCTAACTTCGCTACTGTTGCGGCTGCACGTCTTAAAGTTTCAAGGTTTAAGGTTTCAGCTTTACCCAAGCCCACTAACATAACTTTACGAATAGAATTACCACCACTTAAGCGGGTAAAAGCACTACTGTTAGGTTTTGCTTTAAATTCTTCGTCTTCTATTAATTCTTTTAAGCCACCGGCTAGCTTTTGATCCAAAGCAGCCAAATCGCCAGTTAACTCTAATCCATCTTCAAATAATCCTACTGCTAAACCATCTCCAGACCAATCTGAAAGCGGTGTATTACTCGCTCCAATTTCCATTTCGTATCCAACTAGTGACTTTACTTGTACCAGTATTGCTCAAAATTCGCATTTTGGACTGAGGGATTAA
>NZ_JAYGHM010000025.1:27438-39854 GCF_034931125.1 Rivularia sp. UHCC 0363
GTTTTGGATTTTAGATTTTGGATTTTAGATTTTGGATTTTAGATTTTCCCTTTGTCTCCTTGTCTCCCCATCTCCCCATCCCCTTGTCCCCTTGTCCCCTTGTCCAATTTTTATTGATTATTGACTACTGATTTTATGGAATTGGTATCAAGATCAAATTTGTTTGTAATGGCGTTAATTATATTTCGTTCGACTGGGGAAGTTTCGTTATTTAATTTGGCAATTCGATAACACTGGGCTAATAAAGGTGCTGCAAAATCGCGGTTAAGCAGGTTGAGCAATGTATCCAAGGGTTGGGGAGATTTGATGTTTTGCTCGATTGCTTCTAAGGATTTGGAACTGAGATTTAATGCTTGTAACTGCGGTGATATTTCTGACCAAGTTTGTTCGGGATGACTGGCAAGAATCATGTGTACTAAGATTTGATCCATGACGGCTTCTTGCGCGATCGCTGTTTGCAGATAGTTTTCGCTTTGCTGCTGTAATTTCTCTATTGTCTCTTCGCTAGTTAAAGATTTTGATGCGTCTAATTTGGTTTCGTAAAATCTACAAGCAGCATATCCCAAAGAAAAAATCATTGTCGCGTTAGCACTAGCACCAATTACCGCACCGGCAAAAGGGATATTTTGCAATAATCGTAGTCCTGCTGTTTTCAACAGACGACCACCTCCTAATCCTAAACCGAAAATTGCCAATACTTCACCTTTACGGGCGGGGTCTTGTAAATCTAACCCATAGATAGATGCAATTTGATAAACCATTTCTGATTGTAATTCTGTGGTTGCGGCTAAATCAACTGCTAACAGCGCTACAGCAGCACCTGGGATCAGACTTGTGGTTAAACCAATTCCTCCGGCTTTGACTGCTTGTTCGACCATGATGCGGTGAGCAAGTTGACTGGGTAATTCGTTGGGGTACTTTTGTTTGAGGTGTTTGACTGCTGCTTCTGCTTTGACTAGATCGACGCGATCGCTAGCACCGACAAGCCAGTTTAAGTTTAAGACTCCGGCTAGTTTGCGAATCAGCCAGTTATTGGAAATATGAGTGACTACTTGTCCTGCTGTAACGGTTGCTTGTTCGACGATTCTGTGGGTTTGTTTTGCTGCTGCTTCCCCTACAGATCCAACGGTTGAAACGACAGCCGAACCAGCATCTATTGCGCTACCACCAACAATAAATCCTACTCCTAAAGCTGTATCGGTAATAGTCCCTCCTACTTCACCTACTGTTCTAGCTAGGGACTCTAAAGGGGATGTATGATCTTTTTGTGATGGTGTTTTTAATTTATTTTCTGAAGTTGAGGTTGATTCAACTGGCTTTTGATCGGCTTTATCTGACATTGAAAAATACCTAGTTATAGATATAAAATTATTTTCTATTTAATCTATAACTGAGCGGCGATTCTCTAAACATCCTCCTAAAAGCACAATTCAGCTATAACGTAATGTATAAATATTATTTTCTAATAGTAGGATTAATATCAAGCAGGTTGATAATATATGTATCTACAAATACTTATGTTTGTACAAACTTTAAAAAGACTGGGTTTTATATAAATTTTTCTTAAAAACATCGAAACCTCCTAGTTGAGTATACGGACAAGAAGATATTTCCTATGAATATAAAAACTGTAGATGCACCATGATAGGACTCTGACTTGAAGTCAGGGTCTTTTTTTTGCGACTAATTTGGAATATAAAGTAGTTCGATCAAAGTCAGCAGATTGTATTTCCAGATATTTACCGGCAACCCATCCAGTATTTTGTTGATATTCTACGAGAAACCATTCTACTCCATCTTCAAAATATCTTTCTTTTTTGTCTTGAATTCCAATTGCATCACATGGAATTAATGCAATGATTTGTGCATTTAAATTTGCTTTTACACGCATATTTAAAACATCTTTATCTGGTGGACAATTTAATTTATATTCAGATTGATTGGTTTTCATATAAGGAGTTGGAGGATTTTTCCCAGCATGCATCGGAATCTCAAATAGCGGTGTTTGTGGTGAGACTGTTTGTTGTACAGGTGAATTCCAATTATTTAAAAGTGCAGCACTAGCAAATGCAATGAATATTCCGAAAACAAAGAAGCAAATACCCATAAACAAACTTGCTGTACGGATTGAATTTGGTTGATTATAATTCACAAAACTAGAGTTAGAACTATTTAACCTTTTCCCGAACCATGAGAAAAGTGGAGTAAAAATAGAAATTCCAAACAAAATTAGTAATATGCCAAAAGAAAAAAAGAAAATTCCTATAATATGCATAAAAGTTTGTTCCCCTAGGTTTATGTATGTCCAATGCAAATAAGGAACTTGTGTGTATCAACACCAGAACCCGTAGAGGAAAGTTTAACTATTGAGTATAGGAACAAACTAGTAGACTTAGTTACAATTATTTTTTTTGTGATTAATAGTTAATTAAGTTTGGTTAAAAATGTCAAAAGTAAGGAGTAGGGAGTAGGAATCGAAAAAACTATCTTAGGCTTCAAGCTCTATGTTTAATTTCGCTACTGCATTCCAAAAATTTATTCTCACGCATAATTTCGTAAAGATTAATGTCTTTTTCTAATAAACAGGCGTGTCCGCTTTCCGGAAGTATGATAATTTTAGAACTAGGAAAAACATTGGCTAACCTTAAAGCTTCTGTTTGAGAAGGTAAAAGTCGATCATTAGCACCAGCAATTAATAAAATCGGTTGAGTTAACTGACTTAGTTTATACTCATCAATATAAAATTCTCTAAGTAGTGATATGCGCCAACGAATGGTTTCGGGTGGAACTGACCGCATTGCTTTCAAAAGTTCTTGGCGATCGCTGCTACTCATTCTTGGTAATGAAGCCAAAAAAGGTAATAATCCTAAAGCGCCTACATCGTAAAAAAAGTTAGGCACCAAGTCGGTAAATTGCGAACCCCAGTAAAAAAAAGGACGAATCCGAAAGCTAGAAGCTGGATTTAACAAAATTATCCGTTTGAAGAGATGAGGTGCTGCGATCGCAACTTTTTGCGCTAAACAACCCCCGAATGATTCTCCACAAAGATACACCGACCTTTGAGTGGTCTTGAGTTCGGCATAAATTAACTTCAACACGCTATTGGTTAGCTCATCCCAGCTTGTCAGGTCGTCTCGCGGTATTGCCAAACAGCGCACGTCAAAAGTAGCCTCTAAACCATCAGTTTGGGTTCGCAATAGTTGACCACTACCATCCATCCCTGGCAAATATATGAATAGCGGATATTCTGAGCGTATTGTTTTGGGAACGAGGAAACATGGCTGTAGTCTGACTTTTGGTCTATTCATCACTTAGTAGTTAATTGTCAATAGGGTTCTTAGTGGTTAGTTTTGAAAAAAGCACTTTCGTGAAAATACTTTGATATCAATCTAATTGAAACCCACATAAATAAGTCAATAGTTTCTCTTACTATAGTTCTTGGCTGTTTTTCCTGGTATGCACATAAATGCAAGTGAGTCGGTCATTTCACTGAGTGCTATACAAGTGTTCTCTTCTCCTATCAGAGACGCTACCCGAACACAAGTATGTATTTGATCGGGATAAATTCTTATAGTAGCTAAATATTGTTGTGAATAGCGAGCTTAATCGCGTTCGAGTCAGCAGTAAATTATCCAGAGTTATAATTCAATATAAATTTTACAATAATATTTCAATTTAACTTGATGGAATTTTTACAATTTGAATGTCTGAAGATAGAAAACTTTATCTCTTATATAAATTAAAAAAATATAATTAGTGCAAATAATTTGTATTAAGACTAACAATCATTTACAAAAGATTAATTAATAATTTGGCAATAAATCTATTTTTTAGATAATAATTAACTTAACTTATACTTATGTTCAAATAAACCATAAGTAAATTAATTTGTTAACATAAAATTGCGGGTTGAAAAAGCATAAGCAATATTGTATAATAACTTGGTTTTACCTGAAAATGTCAGATAGAAAACGGTTTTTTTTAGAAGTAATTTTATTTTTGCATGAGTCTAGTGGATAATACAAAAAATACATTTGCACTGACGACACCGCTATATTATGTAAACGATTTGCCTCATATCGGCAGTGCGTACACCACAATAGCAGCAGATGTAGTGGCGCGATTTCAGAGGCTTTTAGGTCTTGAAGTACTCTTTGTAACGGGAACTGACGAACACGGACAAAAAATTCAGCGAGCAGCAGAAAGTAAAGGCTTGCAACCCCAAGAATTTACTAACCAAATTTCTACGGAATTTGTATCTTTATGGAAATTGCTCAATATTCAATACGATCGCTTTATCCGCACAACTAATCCAAAGCATGAAGCAATAGTAAAAGAGTTCTTTGGAAGACTCTGGGAAAGCGGGGATATTTATCTTGGTCAGCAAAAAGGTTGGTATTGCGTTTCCTGCGAAGAATTTAAAGAAGAACGCGAACTGCTAGAAGGAAATTTATGTCCTATCCATACCAACAAAGAAGTAGAGTGGCGAGATGAAGAAAATTATTTCTTCAAGTTGTCAAAATATCAAATGGCATTAGAAGAATTGTATAGCTCGCAACCAAATTTTCTTCAACCAGAAAGTCGGCGGAACGAAATTCTTAACTTTATTAAAGGAGGGTTACAAGATTTTTCGATTTCGCGGGTGAACTTAGAGTGGGGTTTTCCAGTACCCAATGACCCAAAGCATACTTTATATGTTTGGTTTGACGCTTTGCTGGGATATTTAACAGCGTTACTCGAACCGGAAGATGAACCAACATTAGAAAATGCTTTAGCTAAATGGTATCCGATAAATTTGCATTTAATAGGTAAAGATATTTTACGCTTTCATGCGATTTCCTGGCCCGCACTGTTGATCAGTGCCAATTTACCATTACCAGAAAGAGTATTTGGACACGGTTTTTTGACCAAAGATGGTCAGAAGATGGGTAAAAGTCTGGGAAATACCATTGACCCCGTAGCCTTGGTAGAAAAGTATAGCGCAGATGCAGTTCGTTATTACTTTATTAAGGAAATCGGTTTTGGTAAAGATGGCGATTTTAATGAAGTTAGATTCATTGAGGTTCTAAATGCAGATTTGGCAAAGAATTTAGGTAATTTGTTGAATCGCACTTTAAACATGGTCAAAAAATATTGTGCGGGAATACCGTCAATTACAAACGAAAACGTTCCCGAAGATAATCCCTTGAAAGCGATCGGCTTGCAGTTAGGGGAACAAGTTAAAGCTAGTTATGAAGTTTTAGCTTTCGACCGAGCCGTTGTTGCTGTTCTCCGATTCTCGCAAGCTGGTAATAAGTATATTGACGAACAAGCACCTTGGTCATTATACAAACAAGGGCAACAGCAAGAATTAGATCAAGTTTTGTACGTTGTTTTAGAATCAGTAAGGTTGGCAGCTTATCTACTTTCCCCCGTAATTCCAAATATTAGTAGTGATATATACCAGCAACTAGGTTTTGGAATTGATTTCAATAATCAAATAGAGGCTGCAAAGGCCGCACCCTTTGCTAATCATGGAAACTGGGGATTGTTAAGTAGCGAACAACAGTTAGGTGAAGCCAAGCCAATCTTTCAAAGTATTGAATTGGATCGATAAAAATCAACTTCGATTTGAGATTTTAGATTGTATCTCTAGCAACAACCATCAAATTCATTATGTAGAGAAAATCGTAAATTTAAAATCCAAAATCGATTTACAGAAATTTAATTGATCGAGGCGATCAATATTATAAACATTTAGCCTTGAACGATCGCCATAAATTGCCGAAACTTACGTATATATGTAAGTAATAGGTTTCAATGATTACAAAAATAACAAACGAATTGTAAAAATAAAAAATGAGGTATCAGAAGAATGTTGAATAATTTACAAGAAGAGTCCATATTTACACCAGAACAAGTTTTAGAAAATCGGGGTCGTGTAGCGATATTTATTGATGGCTCAAACTTGTTTTACGCAGCGCTACAGTTAGGAATTGAAATTGATTACACAAAGCTGCTTTCTAGATTGACAGGTGGTTCTAAATTGTTGCGCTCATTTTTCTATACGGGAGTAGACCGGACAAATGAGAAGCAGCAGGGATTTTTGTTGTGGATGCGACGCAACGGTTATAGAGTCATAGCCAAGGATTTGGTACAGCTACCAGATGGATCGAAAAAAGCCAATTTAGATGTAGAAATAGCAGTAGATATGATGGCTTTGGTAGATTCCTACGACACTGCGGTTTTAGTTAGCGGTGATGGAGATTTAGCATATGCAGTCAATTCGGTTAGCTATCGCGGTGTGAGAGTAGAGGTAGTTAGTTTGCGATCAATGACTAGCGACAGCTTAATTAACGTTTCCGACCGCTACATTGATTTAGAAGCGATCAAAGATGATATTCAAAAGACACCTCGTCAAGGATATCCCTATCGACCATTACCTGAAATGAGTTTTTTAGAACAATCTACTGAGATGGCAAATCCTCGATTAGAAGTTCAGGATTAAAGCTGAATTAAGTAAGGATAGGTGAATTGGCAAGAAGAGGAAACAAATCATAATCAATGAACAAAGAAACATAAATCATCTAAAATTCATCTTTTATTAGATGCGTCAGTGAGCTTTACTACTGACGCATCTTAATTGTAAGGAATGGATAATATTAAATTTTTCTTGGTCTGTGAATGAAGTATGACTCAAACAAATTTCTTATAGAAACAGGATGAAAAGTTTAAATTATCGGGTTTTTAGCTTATCAGTTATATTAAGTGCCTTTTATACGTTGACATTAGTTAGCTGCGGAGCTAAGAAGCCTAGTATTGAAGAAGAACCTTCGGAAACCGAATCAGTCCAAGATGACGAAAGTAAATTTACTTTTCAAGGAGTAGCTTTAGAACAGTTTGACGAAAAAGGTCAACCAATTTGGAAAGTAAACGCTAAACAGGCTAAATATACCAAAGAAAAACAAATTGGTGAAGCTGTAAATCCAGATGGTGAACTGTATCAAGACGGTAAAATAGTTTATAAAATAACGGCGCAAAAAGCTGACATTAGGCAAGATGGCAAGCAGTTATTTCTTAAAGGTCAAATTGTTGCTACAGACCCTGCAAACGGTGTTGTGCTGCGGGGTAACGAATTAGAATGGCGACCTAAAGAAGACTTATTAATTGTTCGCAATCAACTTACCGGCACTCACAAACAATTGCAAGCAGTCGCTCAAGAAGCCAAAGTTAAAACTCGCGAACAACAGATTGATTTTTATGGGGGAGTTGTAGCCAAATCGGTAGAACCCAATTTGCAAATGCGAACCGAGCATTTAATCTGGATGGTTAAACAGGAAAAATTAATTGGCGATCGCTCCATGCAAATTGACCGCTTCCAGGATAATAAAATTACCGATCGCGGTAGGGGAGATGCGGCTGAGATCTTCTTAAAAACTGAAATTGTTAATATTACAAAAAATGCTTTTATCGAATTACTAAACCCCTTGGTGCAAATAGCTAGTAACTCCATGACTTGGAATATAAAAGCCGAAACAGTTAAAACAAATGCGCCTTTGAAAGTAGTACATCAAGCTGAAAACGTAACTGTAAGTGGGAATCGGGGTGAATTAAAAATTGAACAAAAAACAGTGTATGTCCAAGGTAATGTTAAAGGTGTTGGACAAAAAGGTCAGTCAATCGAGTCGGATAATTTAATTTGGTATTTAGACAAACAGTTAGTAGAAGCTTCTGGAAATGTAACATACGGACAAACAAGCCCGAAATTTACTTTTAAAGGCGATACGGCTACTGGTAATTTGCAAACAGAAAACGTGGTAGTTAAGGGGGGGAATGGCGATCGCGCATTTACAGAAATTATTCCACAATTGAACAATAAACAATAAATAACTATCAATAATCAATTATAAAACTGGTTCCCAGACTCTGGCTGGGAACATATTATTAAAGGCTCTGCCTTTAAAGATACGAGAGTCAGAGCCTCTCAAACTGTATTCCCAGGTGGAACCTGGGAACAAGAATAAATTCAGATGGGGGACTTACGTCGTAACTGTTAAATATTTTTAACTGAACCTATTGACTGATAATTGTTAATTGATTTAATACAATACTTCATTATGATTTGCTTTACCTAACTCAGGTATTGTTTTCTTCCCAGAAGTCGGACTTACATCAGTAGAAGCGGTTGTTGGTTCCAATTGTTTAAGCATTGCTTGCAATAATTTGTCCTGTTGGGAACGAAAACCCGGTACAAATGTACCTTTATTAATAATCGTAAACCAAACTAAACCACGATTTTTTGTCGGCATTACTCCAGACAAAGCGCTGACATCGCTTAAAGTACCAGTTTTGAAAGCAGTATATTTAGGGATGTGTCTAGCAGAAGTTGTGCCGCGATAATCTAAGCCAGAAGTCGGGAAAAAGTCGGCTACGGTTAGGTTGTGGGAGGCTGCTAAACGCTGAATTGCCATCAACATTGCAGTAACAGCCCTTGCTGAAATCCGATTTTCTTGTCCGAGTCCGGAACCATTAATTAATTGAATTTCCGATTGGGGTACTCTTGCAAGTTGTGCCGCAGTTGACTGAACTACGCTTGCTCCTCCTACCGATTCTGCAAACATTTCAGCCATTTCGTTGTTGCTGAAAACGTTCATTTCATTAATTAATTCTTTGGTCGGTAATGAGTAATGACGTATTAAGGGAGTTACAGAGGATTCGACTTCTTCTTGAGCTTCAACTTTTCCAGTAATGACAACTTGGGGTTTCGGGGTACCTTTTGGCATCCGCGAGTATTGCAGAGCTATATTCCTAGACCAGGTGGCTGAATTGAGTGCGGTTTGGAATGCTTGTCCAGCTAATTGGGGATTGCGTTGGAAATTCATCGCGAATTTACCAACAATAATTAAATTGCCATTAACGCGCTTGATGCCCATTTTATTGAGCGCATTACCAATAGTTATTGCTTCTTCCCAGACAAACAGAGGGTCTCCGCTAGCATTAACTACAAGATCTCCTTCTAAAACACCATTTTTAATCGGTCCGGTAGCACCGAGCAAAGTTTCAAATTTATGGTCGGGGCCCCAATGTTTGAGTACGGTAAGTGAAGTAGCAATTTTGGTTAAAGAGGCAGCAGGTAGAGGTTTAGTCGCTTCATGGCTAGCCATCAGCATCGGACCTGACTGTATCCAAATACCTTGAATAGAGGCTTGTTCGGGTTTGATTAATTTTAATGTTTCTAGTTCTTTAAGATATTCTCGGATTGTATTATTTCTGGCTGGATTTGGATCGGGTGCAAGAGCCAAGCCAGGACCAGCTTGCCAAGCCAAGGTATCAATTGCCTGCATTGGCTGAACTTGGACTCCTGCCATATCTAACCACAAAGAAATTAAACCCGAACCGAATAATTCCAGCATCCTTGACTCCTATACAAGTTATCGCTACCATTGCTGCTGTGATACTACGCACGCATTGCAAACCCATTCGTATGCTCGTAATCATAGCTGCCGATCGTTGCTTCTGGAAGAGGGTCATATAACAAATTTGTACAATTTACCTCAACCTTTGTGCATACCTTATGCCTAAATTTTTCGCACAACGGGTTTTATTATCACACTTCTCGTTGCGATCGGTGAAAAATACCAGTTTAAGTTAGGTGTTTTCAACTGAATTCAAGAATATATTTATCTCTTTAACTGTTTTGCTAATTAATTCTGATTGTTTCCGTAGAGTATCGAATCGTTTAGTGTTCACTTTTTTTTAGCTTAATATATCTATAAATAAATTTATTCGCTCAACGGTATAGATTGCTGACAAATAAATAATGGGAACGCCTATTTTAAATGATTGCGCTGTAGTAGCTGTGAATATCTTCTGGATATCCAGCAGTAAATCAGGCAAATTTGATTAATTTTTGGATTTTAGCTGGGAAAGAATCCTTTAGTATTTTATTTGACGATGCAATATATCAACCTTTGTGAAGAAAAATACAACTGCCGCAATGCAATTGTTAACGACATAATTTTTTTATTGCAATTTAGAACAAAAGTGCTTAAGACAATTTTTGCATCAGGAATCATCTTTTTTTTCTTAGCCATCCGATTGTATTGCCCCAAACATCCACCACTAAGGACTGGAGAGTAGAGTGATAGAGGCAAATTCATGTTATGTTGAGCAAAAGTAAAAGTTGATGCCTTACTTGATAAAAGTAGGATTTGGTAGCTAAAAATAAAGCTGCGACTAGCAGAGGCATCTGGTAAAATTTGTAAGGTTTCTGGAAGCTCTGAGCAATGGGATCGACTGGCGTAAGAATCGCTATTGATGCAATGGGAGGAGATAATGCACCCGGAGAAATCGTGGCTGGCGCACTGCGAGCTGTCGAAGAACTGGGTGTAAAAGCTTTTTTGGTAGGCTCTCCCCAAGATATTGAACCTATATTGCCATCATCAATAAAATCGGAACAAGTAGAAATTGTCCCCGCAGAAGGCGCGATCGCAATGGATGAGGAACCTTTAAGCGGCATTAGACGCAAACCAAAGGCTTCTATCAACGTAGCGATGAATTTGGTCAAGCAGGGACAAGCAGATGCTGTCATTAGTGCCGGTCATTCTGGTGCGGCGATGGCAGCAGCTTTGCTTCGTTTGGGACGACTTCCGGGTATTGACCGTCCGGCAATTGGTGCAGTATTCCCGACGATGGTTGCTAGCAAACAAGTCCTCATACTTGATGTTGGCGCTAACGTAGACTGTCGTCCTCAATTTTTGGAACAGTTTGCCGTCTTAGGGTCGGCTTATTCTCAGTATGTTCTGGGTGTTACACAACCCAAGGTAGGTTTATTGAATATCGGTGAGGAAGAGTGCAAAGGCAATGATGTTGCCATCCGCGCTTACCAAATGATAAGTGAAAATCCGGACATTACATTTGTTGGCAACGCCGAAGGACGCGATGTGCTTTCAGGCGATTTTGATGTGATTGTGTGTGATGGTTTTGTAGGCAATGTTTTATTAAAATTTGCCGAAGCAGTTGGGGATATTTTGCTGCAAATTATTCGCGAAGAATTACCCCAAGGATTGCGCGGTCAACTTGGCTGTTCTATCTTAAAACCAAACCTGAAACGACTTAAGCAGCGGATCGACCATGCAGAACATGGTGGTGGTTTACTTTTAGGTGTAAACGGCATATGTGTAATTGGTCATGGTAGCTCCCAAGCTCCTTCAATTTTCAATGCTATTCGTTTAGCAAAAGAAGCTGTAGATAATCAGGTATTACAACGCATTCACTCTCAAAATCTGAGCGAAAAAGGCGTTTTATGATTTAGCCAAATAGTAATAAATATCAATAGTCTATAGTCAGCAGTTTTAAACTTCACTATAGGCTAACGATTTTTATCGAAACGATTTTCAACAGTCCTTCTAGCGCATAGCTGTGGAGAGAGTGAGTGCAAAATTTAGGTATAGCAATTACAGGAAGTGGTTCGGCAGTGCCAGAAACCTTCTTGGATAACCGGGGGCTAAGCGAGCTGGTTGAAACATCAGACGAATGGATTGCCACAAGAACGGGAATTAGTCAGCGTCGGTTGGCAACAGCCACCGAATCGGTTACTTCAATCGGTACTGCTGCTGGTCTGAAAGCATTAGAAATGGCACAAGTCGAAGCAAAAGATTTGGATCTGATTTTGCTAGCAACTTCTACCCCTGATGACTTGTTTGGTAGTGCTGCTGCGATTCAAGCTCAATTAGGAGCAAGTAGAGCGGTGGCATTTGATTTGACTGCGGCTTGTTCTGGTTTTGTTTTTGGGTTAGTAACTGCCGCTCAATATATCAGAACGGGTGTATTTCAAAATGTACTTTTAATTGGAGCGGATATCCTCTCCCGTTGGGTGGATTGGGAAGATAGACGTACCTGTATATTATTTGGGGATGGTGCTGGGGCTGCTGTAATGCAAGCGAATAAAGAAGACCGTTTGTTAGGGTTTGAAATCAAAAGTGATGGAACTCTTAATAGCTGTTTGAACCTTGCCTATATACCGCGATCGCAAGAACTGGTTGAAGGTGTAAATATCTCTAAAGGGAATTTTGGCAATGTGACGATGAACGGCAAAGAGGTTTATCGTTTTGCGGTAAAGCGAGTACCGGAAATTATTGACAAAGCTTTATTCCGTGCCAATCTAACTGTTGAACAAGTGGATTGGCTGCTATTACATCAAGCCAACCAACGCATTCTTGATGCGGTTGCCGAACGTCTTTCTATTCCACCTGAAAAAGTAATCAGCAATGTTGCTAGTTATGGCAATACTTCTGCTGCTTCAATACCTCTTGCATTGGATGAAGCTGTGCGATCGGGCAAAATTAAATCCGGAGATACTATTGCTGCATCGGGTTTTGGGGCTGGATTAACCTGGGGTGCAGCGATTTTTAAATGGGGAAGGTAAGGAGGAGTTA
>NZ_JAYGHM010000025.1:39923-48289 GCF_034931125.1 Rivularia sp. UHCC 0363
GTTATTAGCATATGAATCCTACTTTTTGTTTTGTAATTGATCGTTGATAATTGATAACTGATGACTAAAACCGCATGGGTGTTTCCCGGACAAGGTTCCCAAGTTTTGGGAATGGGAATGGATCTACTGGATTTGTCCGCAGCTAGGGAAAAGTTTGCTCAAGCTGAAGAAATTTTAGGCTGGAGTGTCAGCGAAATCTGCCAAAATAATCAAGAAAAGTTAGCCCGTACTCTTTACACTCAACCTTGTTTGTACGTGGTGGAAACGATTCTTGCTGACATTATCGGTCAGAAAGAAAAGCCAGATTTAGTGGCTGGTCATAGCTTGGGAGAGTATATCGGGCTGTATGTAGCCGGTGTATTTGAATGGTCTGCGGGTTTACGTTTGGTAAAACGTCGTGCCGAACTGATGGAAAATGCTGCTGGTGGAAAAATGGCGGCTTTAATTGGCTTTGATCGCGAACAGTTAGATCGAATTTTGGCTGAAACTGATGATGTAGTGTTAGCGAATGATAATAGTTCCGCGCAAGTGGTAATTTCTGGCACTCCTGAAGCTGTCGAAAGTGTGATGTCCCAAGTAAAAGCAAAACGCAAAATACTTTTAAACGTATCGGGAGCATTTCATTCTCCGATGATGGCAGAAGCATCTGCTGAATTTAAAGATGTCTTAGCATCAGTAGAATTTCACACGGCGAATGTACCAGTTTTATCTAATGTAGAGCCAGTACCCACCGTGGAAGCCGATGTTTTAAAGCAACGATTGGTAGAGCAAATGACCGGAAGCGTGCGGTGGAGAGAAATAAGTTTAGCGCTACCAGAACAAGGTATAGAGCGGGTAGTAGAAATTGGTCCGGGAAACGTTTTAACTGGTTTAATTAAGCGTACTTGCTCCAATATGATTTTAGAAAACGTGGGTTCTGCTGCGGAAATATGATGTTGAAAAAGTTAGGAGTTAGTAGTTAAGAATTACCAATTACCAATTACCAATGCCCAATTCTTAATATTATGTCTCGACACCGCGAACCATTTGCTAGTCTTTTACTCTATCGCGCTTTGAAATATTCGGTAGTTAATCCCATGCTTCGGGTTTACTTCCAAGGACATGTTTATGGAGCCGAAAATGTTCCGATAAGCGGACCTTTGGTAATCGTCAGCAATCATGCAAGCAATTTTGACCCGCCGATTGTTTCCAATTGCGTCCGTCGTCCAGTATCCTATATGGCAAAGGAAGAATTATTTAAAATCCCCATTTTAAAACAAGCAATTGAGCTATACGGTGCTTACCCCGTACAACGAGGAACTAGCGATCGCAATGCAATTCGTAAGGCTTTGGAGCATCTAGAGCAAGGCTGGGCTGTGGGGCTTTTCTTGCAAGGTACTCGTACCCCCGATGGACGAATTACAGACCCCAAACGAGGTGCAGCTTTAATTGCAGCTAAAGCAAAAGCACCAATGATCCCAGTATGTTTGTGGGGTACTCAGGAAATCGAACGAAAAGGTGGAGTTCCTCAAAGAGTTCCGGTAACGGTTCGGATTGGTGAGGTGATTCCGGCTCCAACTTCCACAAACAAAGAAGATTTAGAGATAATAACCCAAAAATGCGCGATCGCTATTAATAAATTGCACGATTTAGGACGATAAGACGAAAAATGCCAAAACTATACTTTAAGGAAGTAGTATTAATAACTAAAATTTTTTAAATTGAGGTGATTAATCTTTTCTGTCTCAACTGCCTAATCCCTTAATACTATATGAACAATTCAGACGACGATAATTTTTTATCTCGGTTAAATAATTTTGCTTTAGTCCGCTTCTTACTTTTCGCTGCTTGCGGTTGGACATTCGTACAGCTAATAGCCTATTTTCAAGCTGTGATTGTTATTTTTACGTTTGCGGCAATTTTGGCTTTTTTACTGAGCTATCCCGTCAAATGGTTGAAACGTTTTATACCCCATACAGTAGCAGTTGTTTTTATATTTCTACTTAGTATTGTAATTATTGGTGGTTTAGCAATCAGCGCAGGTTTAGGGCTTCTATCTCAAGGACAACAGCTAGTTGATAGTGTCGCAATTTTTTTAAATTCTCTAGTACCTTTAATACAGCGATTGGAAGAAATGTTGAGAAACCGAAGTTTTCAGATAGATTTAAGCTCAATAGAACAAGTGTTAAGGGAGCAAGCTATATCGAGATTGGTGACTATTTTGGATTTATTCCAAAGTTTTATTACTAATTTTGCAAGTTTTATCTTAATTGCCGTGGTTGCTTTTTTTATGCTCCTCGAAGGAGAACAGCTTTGGCTACTTATTTTGAAAATTGTACCAAACTCTCGACGTAAAAGATTTGCAATGATTATGAAACGCAGTTTCTTAGGCTTTTTCCGAGGTCAGTTATTGTTAACGTTATTTTTAACAGTATCAACTTTTATAGTTTTCGTAGTGTTAGGAGTACCGTTCCCTTTAGTATTATCTGTAATAGTTGGTTTTCTTGATATAATCCCAGGTATCGGTGCGACACTAGGGGTTAGTGTAATTACTTTAATGGTTTTATCTCAAGGTGTTTGGTTGGGGCTTAAAGTATTAGGAGTTTGTATCGTACTTCAGCAAATTCAAGATAACTTAATTGCACCGAGAGTCATGCAGGATGCACTTAATTTGAATCCGGTAGTAGTATTTTTTGCTTTATTAATCGGAGCTAGAGTTGCAGGTTTATTAGGTGTTTTTATCTCTATTCCAATTGCAGGGGTAATAGTTGCTTTATTTGAAATTGATGAGATGAAAGCTGAAGTTTAGTTATTCAATTTTGGATTCATTAATTTTCACAAATTGTTCAAAACTGTTATATATTAATTATTGAAGAACAATTAATCACTGATGACCAATCAAGATTTAAGAGCGCAACTGGATGAAATCCTTGATGAATCGGAATGGGAATGGTTAATTCCTCACGTACAAAGAGATTCCGTAATTATAGTAGCAACGGGACTGGATTTATTAGATGTGGGGGAAGCTATAGCTAGCGATCAAACTTCACAAGTGCAAAATTGGATTGATGAAGCGCTAATTGGTAAACCTTCATCTATACAAGTTGGGGAATGGAATATGCAGCGAAAGAAAAGATTCAATACTTTGATCGTGCAGCCTTTTGTGCTTGTTCAAGAGAAAATTACTGCATAACTTTTTCAATTTTCTTAGGGAATTACAGATATTTTTTGGCAAATATATCGATCTGAATCTTTTGTAAAAAGGTAGAAGGGGATGATAATATTCAATCATTTGATCGTAACTATTGTTGATTCCCCATTACCTTTTATTTACTGAATAACTTTAATTGAATGTTAACTCATAGGGTTGAATCGGATTATTTTATATTTCGGATTTAGTTAGTAATTTAAAAAATAAAATATATAACTGACTACTTTGCGGAAGATTTTTCCTCAACATCCAAACCAGTCGCAACCCAAAAAATTGACCGAACTCCGTCACGAATAGATTTTTCTATTGGTTCAGAATTACTTTGTGAAGGAACAGATACTGAATTAAAGTCTATTCCTCGACTACCTAAAACTATTTCACCAACTACAGTAGCACGACGCATATGATAGTCGGAGGTAACTAAATATAATCTTTTAATTCCTCTTTTATGCAAGTCATCTACTAACGTCGTAAAGTTTTCTACCGTGTTATTAGCTCGATAGTCTAAGTGCAAACGTTTGGAATCAATACCAGCTTTGGTAAATACTTTTTTTGTCGCACTCGGTGGACTACCTCCAGAAATCCAAATTGGTAGATTAGGATATTTGTTTGCAAACTCAGCTGCAAATTTTTCTCGTTCTAATCTTTCTGTTGAACCTCCTAAAACTAAAATTGCTTGTGGTTGTACAAATGCACTTTGAACTTTTTTGTAACCCCATAGTAACGTTAGGGGTAGTATTAAAAGCATTAACCGAGAAGAAATTCCTGATTTAAGCATTTTATTCAGGGCTTTATTACTTAGACTGTCCGGAGAGGAATTTTTTCTAAAAAAATAAAAATAATTTAACAAGTTACAAGCTATTGATAATTAATATGTCCAACAAAATATAAATACTTCGTGAAAAAAATGCACAGGGGGTTACACCCCTTAACACCTAGCTTTTAGACCAAAAGTTATATTCGACTGGTATTTTAACAAGCGCTTTTGGCTATTTGTGAAGTGATGCTAATGTATTTTATCCCACCACAAATTGTTTTTTTAATAGCAGATGTTCCCTTTTTTTCTCTTTTACCAAGAGAATCATAAACATCTAAGTTATTTATTTAGTTTACATGAACCCCTTATTACATTGCGGCAATAAGGAATACCAGACTTAATCAAAGATTCTATCTGTTTTGGGGGTTAGATAAAAAGTATGTTTAACTACTTTATGTGATTTTTTTTGGAAAACGGGACTGGCAAGACTTGAACCTGCGACCTAGCGCTTAGGAGGCGCTCGCTCTATCCAACTGAGCTACAGCCCCAACTAGCTGTTATTTTATAATAACATTTCTAGTCATTCTGCCAGGAACTGTCCCAAGGTCCACCCCCTGTTTCTAATCCACATAGGTTACTGGTTGCTTTCAGGATAGTTTTGGATTGAATGCCATTTAATTCGCGTAATTCTAACGTCAATTTTCCCTGCATAGTATCGCGACAAGCAAACATTAAACCATTTTCGGTCGGCGCACGCAATTCCGTACCCGGTAAATCGGTGGTTCCCGTCAATTCAATTTCATATTGGGAATTTCTCGCGTGCATTTCCCATTTTCCCCAAGGTTGAATATTCCAACTGACTTGGGAATTCCAGGGTACAAACTCGTAAAATTTACCTTGATAATGTAAACCAACCATTGCGACAGATTCCATCCACCATAAGACACCACGTCTACCACCACCAGCAGTCAGGGCTAAATCTGGTTCGGAGTCAAAACTATTGCAGTTCAACCAAAACCATTTTTCCGGAAAAGCACCTCCCCAATTCTTCTCACTGTAAGCGGGTGCGTCGGTAAATTCGTAGCGTTTACCATTCCAATCGATCCAACCGCTAGCCAAAGCATGCGCCACCAAAATTTGCCATCCGGGTTCAAAAAGCTGTAAAAAAGATACCCAACCGGCGGTTGATTGTTGAATGCTGGCTTTGTCTCCCCAGTAATACACTGGCTGAATGTCATACTCCCAGCGGCAGTAATTACCGCTACCTGGATCGTGAATTATTCCTTGATTTAAAGTTGCTGTCGCTTGATAACCAGATTGAATGTAGCTGGTAAATTCTTCTGGAAGTAAATAAAGCGGTTGGCTTTCTAGTTCTGTTTTACCCCAATGACCTAAAGCCAACACATCACTAGAAGCCCAAAACCTGTTTACATCGGGGAAAGTGCGTAATAAATACTCATCATTTGGACCGAGAATTTGTGCTGCACCACCGCTATAGGGTTTTCCACCTACTGGGTCTTCGATTGAGTACATGAAAGCAAACGTTTGCTTTTCCTGCGGTAAAGTTACGCGGTAATACCAACCTTCAAAAAAACGGCGATCACTATTATCCCAATGGTAGCCGCTATGTGGTGTTTGGGTAGAAGAAAGATTCTCAGGAAGACGCAACATAAAAAGATTAACTTACCAATTACTTATAGAGAATAACAAATTAACATTAGCTAACATTTAAAGGTATTTATAGCTGTTAATTTCTGAAACTTATTAATTTTTACCTATTAAGTAGCATCACGATTAATTTTATAAATAAATACCTACTTGTATTACATATTTAAAATCAATTATAAAGGATTGATGTTGTTAAAATACCTACTAAATAAAGATTTATTTAAAAGTTGAAAAGTCATTCTTCCGGTTAAAATAAGTACCTATCTTCAGATAGAGCCACAGGATAAACTCAGCAGTTATTCTGAGGATATAGAACAAGCAGGTTACAAAAATAACTAAGTAAATAGTTTAAAATAAATAGGATGGCGAAGTTAACTATTTAACTTATAAATGCTCTACCTTTTCATACTTTATTAATCAAAATATCAAATCAATACCCATGGATAACAACGAAAGCAAGAGCTACAACCGAGAAGTTAGACAGGATTCATTTACCGACGCTGACGGTAACATTCATACTAATGTTACACGAACCAGCGAAACAGTTGAAAACGATCCCAACACCTATGAAGAAGGTTACGTTTCCGGTAGAATCCAAGAGCGAAATTACCAAAGAAGAGACTTAGCCGCACGAGATACTAACAATGCTAATAGTGGCTTGATATTGGGTATATTGCTTGCAACATTTGCAACTTTAGCAGGTGGCGCGATGTGGTATTTTAACCAATATAGAGAAGCAGATAAAACAACTCCTACGGTAATTGAGACTCCGGTAACAACAGAACCTACACTTACCGAACCTGAAGCTGCTCAACCTCCACAGAATAATACAACCACAATTATCGAGAAAACGAAAGAAGTAGCGGTTCCTGTTGAAGTTCCTGTTGCAGTTCCCCAGCAACAAGCACCAGCACCAGCACCAGCACCGCAACAGCCAGACATTAACATTAATGTCCCACCCCAACAAGGTGCAAGTGGATCGAATTCTACACCACAAAAAACAACTCCTAAGCAGCCCCAAAGTTCAAACGGTGGCAGCAATAATTCCTCTCAACAACCACAAAGCGAAAGCAATTCCAATAATTCTACATCTACCGTTAGTCCCCCTAACGTTCTTGGGACTGATACACCTCAGTAAATTTCACTCTTTATATCTAAGTAGATAGGCGTAATTAAATATAATAAAAGACCTCACCCTTAATTCCTCCTTGTTAAGGAGAGAGAAGCCGGACTAAGGATAAGGTTTTATATTTAGCTAAGCTAAGCTCGATCCCCCTTGTTTAGGGGGGTTTTTTGTAAATTGTGTAAGTATTTGTTACTAGCTCATTAAAACCAGTTGGGCAAATATTACGAAAAGTTACTAATAGTTAAAATCAGTAAAATAAAGTTTATCTTATAAAAAATGAATGCTAAGTTTATAAATAAGGCACAAAATAAGTAAGAGCTCTAACAACAAATCTTTCGATTAGAGTTTGTGTCTCCCACTCTAATCCCATCGCAATCTCTCGAATGTTACATCCAACAAACGCCGTGTTTTAGTCTTTAGTCTATCGATGAATTTGGAGGTTTTAGACAGATAAGGGATGTACATTGCGTGATAACTTAACAACAAAATTGCGATTCCGGCTCACCCTATATTTTTGTCAAACTAATTCTAATTTTCCACTTTTCTGAAATTACCAACTTTTTAATAAACCGTCTCTAATTACTGACATTTACGGTCGTAACTGGAGACGGTTTTGAAGTTAGGAGTAATTAAGGTTAAAGGTGTGATAATTCTAAACTCCAAACTTTTTCTTGTTCCCTTGTCCCCTTGTCTCCCCATCTCCCCATCTCCTCATATCCCATTTACTCCAAAGTAATTACAGTCACTTCCGGGGGACAAAACAAGCGTCCTGGGAGGTAAGTTCCTAAACCGCGATTGACGTATAGCTGATTTTTTCCTACTTGGTGAAATCCTTGCGCCCATTCCCAGTGTCGGAGAACTTTAACGTAGTCCGAACGTAAAAATGGTATTAATCGCCGTACCTCTTTGGGAACTTTGCGAATAATTTTTTTGTAATAAACTACTAAAGGACCAATATTAGGTAATATTATTTGTCCACCGTGAGTATGACCGGATAGTTGCAAATCGACTCGCCACTGTTGTAATATCTGGGCTGTATCGGGATTATGTGATAGAACGATGCGCGGTGTTGCGTCGTCTAACTGATTCATTACCGATGCAGGATTAAATTCTTTTGACCAATAATCAGCTAATCCGACTAACGGTAATTCTTTGCCTAAAGGATAAGCAATTTCATTCCAAAGAACTTTAATATCGATACTTGTCAAAGCTGCTGTAACTTCTGCTTTCGCGGTGCGGTAGCATATATCGTGATTGCCAAGTACAGCATATATACCAGCGCGAGATTGTAAATTTTTGAGTTTTTTTACTAACTTGTATATTGGAGCCGGGTCATCAGTTATATAGTCACCAGTTAAAACAACCAAATCCGGTTCAGCTTCATTGCTGGCAATAATGGCTTGTTCTAACATTTCTGACGATAACCTGAATCCGTCGTAATGCAAATCTGATAATTGTACTATGCGAGTACCGATGGTAGATGCTGGTAAACTATCTATTTTTACTACAAGTTTTTCTACACTCAAAGGACCAGATAACAACCAATGCATAGCGCTAACGTTGCTCCTTGTACCAGCGCCTTTAGTCTATCATCTGAATAGTGAACAGTCAGTAGTTAACAGTTA